>CAZANL010000071.1:11918-12729 GCA_964486115.1 uncultured Planctomycetota bacterium | reverse complement strand
CGCTTTACCAAGCGGGGGCTCGAGAGGTACAAGGATGCGGCCGAGTTGAGGACGTTGTCAGAGGTGGGTGGGCTCCTGCTCGAAGCACGCAAGAAGGTAGCCGAGCTGGCGTTTCCCGCGGCGCTCGAGTTGACCAAGCAAGCGAGGGCCAAGCTGGAGTCGAGCAAGAGGGTCCAGCGCGAACTCGAATCGCTGGAGAGCACGCACGCGTACTTTGCCAAGAATGGCAGTCTGCCGGGGGATTGGATGTCCCTCAAGCGATCGGGTGTACGGATCGTTCATCATCATCCGCAGATTGCCAAGCGGTTGGCCAAGCGGGTCGACGAGCTGATCAAGGCCAAGGTGCTGCAATACCGCGCGTCGGTCAGCCACAAGCTGCCCAAGGAGGCGGTGTTCGTGCTGATGCTGTACCGCAATCGTGACGAGTTTCTTGCCGGGATGCCGGACGTGAAGAAGTACCCCCAGGGGTTGCTGCCGATGACTGACGGGGCACGGCTGGTCACCGACACTCGCGCGGCGAGCTACCAGGGAGAGGCGGAGAAGTGGCTCGAGGATCTGGCGTCGCGTTACGTGTTGATTCAACTGTATCAGTTGTTGCCCCTGTGGGCGCTCGAGGGGTTGGCGGCCGGGGGGTTGGACAAGCAGCAGGATGCGCTGCGGGCTGCGGTCAACAAGCAGCGGGAAGCCCAGCAGTTGACGGCGGTCGAACGGCTACTGGCCGTACGCGATCTGGGGCAGCTGGATCAGCCGGACCAGCGTGCGAGGTTCGTGCGCCAGTCCACGTTGTTCGTGCATTTCCTTTCGAGGCACT
>CAZANL010000071.1:0-11908 GCA_964486115.1 uncultured Planctomycetota bacterium | reverse complement strand
GGCACTCCGGTGGCCGATACAAGCTGTTCAAGTCCTTTCGGGTGGCACGGATGGAGATGATGAAGGACATTCGTCTGATCCTCAAGGGCAAGAAGAAGTACAAGGGCAGCTTGCGCTTCGAGAACATGTTCGTTGTCTATGTGCCCAAGGTGCTGGCCAAGCAGTTCAAGCATGAGAATCTTGAGGCGCTCGGCAAGAGCTTTGAGCTGTTCGTTCGGACGGGCAAGGTCGAGCGGTAGCTGCGGCGTGAGCGACGTCTCTGGCCGGCCTTGGGTACTTCGCCTGCTCTTGGTGCTCCTCGGTGGATGGATCGCCCTCAGTATCTGCATGGCCTATATCGCCTCGGGCAATTTCTCGACACTCGATCCCGGACGGCTTCGACAGGCTGATGCGGTGTATCGCAAGATTCCAGCAGGTGAACGCCGGCCCGCGCTGCGGTACGCTGCGAGCGAACTCAACCGACGCTACTTCGCCTTGTTCAACACCCTGCAGATCGGTCTGGCGCTGGTGTGCCTGTTTCTGCTCTGGGCCGGGGGTGGCGGCAAGCTGGACCATGGTCTGGCGTTCGTCTGTCTGGCGATAGGGTTGGTTGGTGCTTTCTACGTCGTACCCGAGCTGACCGCGCGTGGTAGAGAGATCGACTTCCTCTGGCCCAGGGATCCGTCCAACCCAAAGCCTGCGGTCGCCGCGTTTTATCAGTTGCACAAGGTCAGCGTTGCCGTCGAGTTGATCAAGCTGCTACTGCTCTGCGGACTCTCGGCTCGTCTGGTCTGTCGGCGCCCCGATGTGGATCCCGATCAGTCGCAGCGGGGCTGACGCGGGTTGGAAAACGAGGCGGCTGGCCGGTCACGATTGGGATCTCGGGCGACTTGACGGGGCTGTTCGGGTCGAGCTGACAACCGAGTCGCCGGTTCAGCGAGCCGAGACCAACAACTCGTGAACCTTGATCGTCAGCTCCTCGGGTGAAAACGGTTTGGCGAGGAAGGGATGTCCAGTGACGAGCTTTCGCCCCTTGGCATCTTCGATATGGCCCGAAATGAACAGCACCGGCATCGACCAGCCTGCTGCGATCAGTCGCTCGTAGAGTGCCGGGCCGCTGAGTCCGGGCATGACCACATCGCTGAGCAGCAGATCGAATTCCGCCTTCTGCTCGGAGTTCAACTCGAGTGCTTGCTGGCCGTCTCCGGCCGCGACGACCTCGTACCCCGCCTGTTTGAGAGTGCTGGCGGCAATCGCCCGCACGTGTTCGTCATCCTCGACCAGCAAGATCCGTCCGGAGCCTTTCGCCAGCTGGCCGGCCATGGGTTGCGGAGCCGGTCCGGAGGTTGGTACCAGGTCCAGCTGGGCCAGCCTCGGGAGGTGGATCGTGAAGACGGTTCCGCAGCCCACCTGGCTTTGAACGTCGATCTGGCCCCCATGTTGCTCGACGATGCCGTAGACGGTCGAGAGGCCGAGCCCCGTGCCGCGGTCGGGGTCCTTGGTGCTGAAGAAGGGCTCGAAGAGTCGAGCCCGCGTCTCCTGGTCCATTCCCACTCCGGTATCGCTGACCTGCAGCGAGACGACGGCCTGCTCGTCGGCCGACGTCGACTGGGTGGTGGCGATGGACAGGGTGCCGCCCGATGGCATCGCATCGCGAGCGTTGATCACCAGATTGAGCAGCACCTGCTCGAGCTGGCTGACATCGGCGCTGAGCCACCCGATTTCCGGGTCCAGGTCGAACTGCAGCATGATGTCGTCATCCAGCAGGCTGCGCATCATCTGCTCCATCCCTTGCAGGATCACATTGAGCGAGGTGGTCTGCGGCCGGCTGACCTGGCGTCGGCTGAACGCCAGCAGCTGGCGTGTGACGTTGGTGGCCCAGTCGCACGCACGTTGGATCTCGCTCAGCATCTCACGGGCCGATTCCGCGGTGTCTCCCAAGCGCAGCTGAGTCAGCTGGGCGTAGCCCTGAATCGCGGTCAGGATGTTGTTGAAGTCGTGGGCCACGCCGCCGGCCAGGCGGCCCATCGCCTCCATCCGCTGGGATTCTAGGAACTGAGCTTCCAGCTTCTTGCGTGCGGTCAGGTCCCGGTTGATGGCCAGGATCGATCTCTCTCCGCCGTAGTCGACTACCGATGAATTGACCTCGAGCTGCATCTCCGAGCCGTCGCTGCGAAACTGGATCATATTGAAGTGGAAGGACTGCTCGGCCGCCAAGGTCTTTTCGATCCATTCCTGGCTCGAGTCGGTGACCTTGGTGATCGTCTTCAGGTCCAGGCCGACGAATTTTTCGCGGGGCAGATCGTAGAGGTCACAGGCTCGTTGATTGACCGCGAGCACCTCGTGGGTCTTCGGTGAAAAAATCAGGATCGCGTCGTGGGCACCCTCGAACAACCCGCGGTAGTCTTGCTCCACCCGTTTTCGTTCGGTGATGTCCTCGACCATCCCCTCGTAGTATTTGACGTTGCCCTCCGCATCACGGACGGCCACTGCATTCTCGCGTAGAAAGGCCCTGGAGCCGTCGAGCCGCTGCCAGATCGATTCCCAGCCGATGATGCGGCCGTCCCTTTCGATCGCGTCCTTGAACGCCTCTCTGGAATACGTCGGCATGAACTCCGATTCCAGGTCGAGCGCCTTGAACTGCTCCAGGCTCTGGAACCCGAGGATCCTCAGCAGCGCTGGGTTGACCATCAGGATCTGACCGCTCGGCGTGGTGCGGTAGATGCCCAGAACCGAGTTGTCGAACAGACTCCGATAGCGCTCCTCGCTGTCGCGAAGCTTATCGGTGATCTCCCTCAGCCGGAGGTTCTGTTGCTGGATCCTGGTTGCCATCAGGCTGCGCTCCAGCGCTGTTCCGGCATCAGCCGCGATGGCCGAGATCATCTCGATCTCGCTCTCCTTTCCCGGTTCGAGATAGAGTACGCCATGCATGCCCTGGCGGCCGCAGATCGGTGCCGCGACCCAGAGCTGGTCTTCCACGCGGCGGCTGCAGAGAACATTCTTGGTCAGACAGTGGTCCACCATTTTACGGTTGACGCGTATTCGCTGTCCGGGAGGGTCGGTAGGGTCCCCACGGTGGCGCACCGGACGGATCTGCTGCTTGGGTGAACTCCGGAAAAAAATTACGACGCGGTGGCAGGTGATCAGCTCGGGTATTCCGTCGAGCAGGGTGTCGAGCACATCTTCTGCGGTGGGCTGCTGGGAGAGTCTGCGCGAGAGGTTCAGTAGTCGCGGAAGCGGGTCGTCGGGTGTCGAGGCGGGGCTGGCCGGCTCAGGTTGCGGTGCAGAGGCCAGCAGCCCGCTGATATCGGTCTCCGAGGCCAGTGGCTTGCCCAGGTCGATGTCTAGCAGGTCCAGGCCGGGGACGGAGTCCGTCTCGCTGAGTACGACGCTTGTCTTTCCCTGACGTGGCAGTGCCGGGCAGTCGAAGCGCAGCAGGACCTTGCCGCATTGAATCTCGTCGCCGTGGTACAGCGACGCGGCAGTGCAGGGATCGCCATTGAGCACCGTCCCAGAGCGACTGCCGAGGTCCTGCAGCTCGAACTCCGTGCCGTTCCAGTCCAGCTGGCAGTGGAGTCGGGAGACGGTGGTGTCGAAAAGCTGGAGGCCGCATGTCAGGTCGCGGCCGACGACCATCTGCTCGGTGACCGGGCGAGAATAGCCGCGCAGGGCACCGCTCAAGATGCACAGTTCGGCTGTGGGGTGCTGCTCAGGCATGGCTCACTCCTCGGCTGAAGCTCCCGTCGCTCGTTCGAGGCGGCGCGCTCGCGCTCTCCAATGCCGGTGGATCGAAAACCTGATGATCGTGGTGTCTCATCCCGGGCCATCATATCCGATTGGAAGGTGCTGCCTAGAGTTCGAGTGGGCCAGGGTTGCTGGCGGGCCGTTGGGTCGCTAGCGGGGTGCGGGAGTGTTTGATCGGCTCGTCATGGTAGAGTGAGGCGAGTTTTTTTCGGATTCTCGTTAAGGAGATGGTCATTCATTCCACTTGTTTACTGGAAACCAGGTAGCGAGACCGCCGATTCAAATGAGCAGTCAGCGCAGCGTGGCTCTCGAGGCCCTGTTCGACAAGCATCGTGGCGCGATCTGTGCCGCCTTCCGGGCTCTGGGTGCGTCGGGTGAAGATGGCGAAGA
Source organism: uncultured Planctomycetota bacterium (assembly GCA_964486115.1). GTDB lineage: Bacteria > Planctomycetota > JACQVV01 > JACQVV01 > CAZANL01 > CAZANL01. The sequence goes on along the minus strand of CAZANL010000071.1, from coordinate 7,795 downwards.
CTTGACTCAGGAGGTGTTCATGCGGGCCTATCGCGGATTTGGCCGGCTCCAGGACCCGGATCGGGCCTCCGCCTGGCTCTACGGCATCGTGCGCAACGTGCGCAGAGAATTTCTGAGGCGGCGTCGCGTGGCCCCGATCGGCCCGGACGACTGCTGCGATGATGGAGGAGTCGACCCCGTGACCCAGCACCTCGACAGTGAGCGTCGCCAGGCCGTGCGCCAGGCTGTAACCCAACTCGATGGGGGATTCCGTCAGGTCGTCGAGCTGCGCTACGGCGACGGGTTGGCCTACCAGGAGATTGCCGATCGGCTGCAGATGTCGGTGGAATCGGTGGGTGTGACGCTATTTCGAGCACGGGAGAAGCTGCGCCAGCAACTGGGCGAGTGGAGGACCAATAGATGAAATGTCCGACTGACATCATGTGGAGCAATTACGTCGAGGGAGAGAGCCCGGCGGATCAGGAAGAGACCCTGGCCCGGCATCTGGAGGAGTGTCCGGCCTGTGCCGCTCGCTGCCAGGAGCTGTCCGATATGCGGGCTGTGCTGAAAGATGCGTTGGGTGACAAACCCCGAAGGCGGCTGGCTTTGCCGGCCGCTTCGCGATGGTTGCTGCCGTTGGCTGCCGCGCTGCTGATCTGCATCTTGCGACTGATGTCGATGGATCTGACCACGCCCAACGCGCCCCCGAACGTCCCAGCGGTCCCTGGCCCGGGAGAGTCTTGGAGCTATAGAAAGGTCGATAGCGATCTGGGGCTGCCTGTGTTGCGGCTGATCGGTCGGATGGCGATACAGGCCCCCGGCGAGGCGGTCTGGCGACCGGCGGTCGCCGGCGAGCGGCTGCCGTGGGGCGGCCGGGTTCGCGTGGCCACGGACTCGCTGGTCGAACTCGGTTACCGACGGAGCCGGATTCGCCTGGCAGGCGGGTCCCGGATGGGGCTGACCGGCAGCACGTCCGATCCAGGGCTGCGTGTGGATCGCGGACGGGTCGTCGTACGACTGGCCAGCAGTGACGGGGAGTTGCCGATCGTCACGCCGGCGGGCAGCACCGAGGTGCGTGGAGTCGTGGCAGTCGAGGTCCCGCGCGAGAGCTTCGCGACCGTTCGAGTCGAATCGGGCCTGGCCCGACTGGCTGCTGGCGGGCATATCGGGCCGAACCACGAAGGGCTGATCGGCGAGGTGCCGACCGACTGGCTGAATGACCTGCCCCGAGCGAAGGCCGCGCGCTACCGCTCGCTGGCCACGGTCACTGCACTGATGTTGGGCAATGCTCCGATCGCTGCCTGGCAAAACCCGTTGACCGCCCCCCGTCAGCGAAGCGAGAGCTCCGTCGGAATGCTCGTTGCACGCGATCAGCGGGGACGCGAGGCCAAGCCGCTGACGATCTCGGACTACCGCGTCACCGTGCGGATTGCCGGTAACGTGGCGCTGACCCGCATCGAGGAGTCGTTTTACAACAGCACCGATCGGGTGCTCGAGGGCACGTTCTACTTTCCGCTGCCGTCGGGGGCGTCGATCTCACGCTTCGCCATGGTCGTCGATTCGGGCGAGCTGGTCGAGGGGGAGGTGGTCGAGCGCCGCCGCGCCCGCGCGATCTTCGAATCGATCCTGCGTGCCCAGCGTGACCCGGCCTTGCTCGAGTGGATGGCGGGCAACACGTTCAAGACACGGATCTTTCCGATTCAGCCTCGGTCAGAGAAGAAGATCATCCTGGAGTACACACAGCTTCTGCCGGCCTATTACGGGCGTGTGCGCTACCGCTATCCGCTGGTCAGCGAGATGACGCGACACAGTCCGATCGGCAACTTCGAGCTGAGCATCGATCTGGAAGCCGGGATGCCGCTGAGCGGTCTGAGCTGCCCGAGCTTGCCCGACGCGACGGTGCGGCGGTCCCCGGATGGCCGGGGGGCGAAGATCCGCTGGCGCGCAACCGAGTTAACCCCGGATCGAGACGTGCTGCTGAGCTACGACCGTCCAACCTCCGGCGCCTCGCTGGTCGTGTTCGGCGAAACCGACCCGCGATATGAGAAGGAGGATGGTTACTTCGCGCTCTCGCTGGCGCCGAAGCTGCGTCCATCGCAAGGGTCTGTTTACCGTGCCGGCGCGACTGTCTTTCTGGTCGACAGCTCGGCCAGCATCGAACCGGGCGATCTCGCCCGGCAGCTCGAGGCACTGCAGATGCTGATCGGCGAGCTGAATTCCACGGATCAGGTGGCGATTCTCGCGGTGGATGTGACGCCGCGGGATCTGACCGATGGTCTGGTGCGCAGCGATGGCGGGAGCGTGCGGGCTGCACTTCGGGAGCTGGCAACGACACCAGCGCTCGGCGCGACCGACCTGGACGCGGCACTACGTCGCGGACTCCAGCTGCTGACGGCCACGCCGGCCAGTACCCCGCGCAGACTGATCTATCTCGGTGACGGTGTGGCGTCGTACGGTCAGATCGATCAGGCGAGCTTGCTGGAGACTCATGGAGAGGCGTATAGTGCTGCCGGCGTGCGTCTGCACGCGCTGGCCAGTGGCCGGTCGATCGACCGCTTGCTGCTCGAGGGGCTGGCCCAGCGCACCGGGGGCGCGTTTCTCGCCCTGGAAACGGACGAGCAGTCAAAAGACGCTCTCTACGGCTTCGCGCTGGCGCTCGGCGAGCAGCTGCTGAGCAATGCCCAGGTCCGGATTTCTGGTGCCGAGACGCGCCACGTCTATCCGCGGCAGCTGGGCTCGATTCTCCCCGGGCAAGAGGTGTTCGTCATGGGACGGATCAAGAGCCGTCGCCGGTTGTCGGCGACTCTCTCGGGCGGGATCGGCGGCAAGGCGGTCACACGTCGCTACGACCTGTCGGCCCCCGAGCAGCGTCCGGAGCACCTGGCGCTGGGTCGTTTCTGGGCCCGGGCTCGGATCGACGCGCTACTCGGCGGCAAGCAGGACGCCAAGGCCGCCCAGGAGATCCTCGCGCTCTCCAGGACCTGGACGCTGATCACGCCCTACACCTCGTTCTTGGTTCTCGAATCGGCCTCCGAATACGCACGATACGACATCGACCGCACCGTCAGGCGTCGTTACTGGAAGGGTCAACAACAGCCGCAGCAGAAGGTCGAACCGGTTGTCCGGCGGGTGCCGGTCGGCGAGTGGTACTACGATCCGTTCTGCGGGAGGAAGCGGCGAGCGATGCCCACGCAGCGATCTGCGAGGGTTCCGGTGGCGCTGCTGGCCTTGAACCCGGGGGAGGGTGGTCGACCGGCGAGAGGGGGGGGGAAGCTGAATAAAGCCTCTACGCGATCCAGTTCGATTTTGCCGGACTCAGCACAGGATGAACGGCGGGAGGTCGGATCCCGGCTGAACGAGCTGGCGGAGCAGCTAGTGAATAGGGTGCAGAGGCAGCCGCAGGATTCACGCTTTGCGCAGGCGGGACCGTCTGCACCATCGCCACAGAAAGTTGGCGAGACTTCGAGATTGGGTGGGAGGGCGCAAGCTTACGCGGGGCGAGGGGGAGGCGTATCAGGGGGCAAGCTTGGGAGTGAAACACAGGATCACGGCTTGATGGGTGCTGAGATGCACTACCGAAGAGCGCTATTGCATAGCCGGAAGGGGGACCACGCTGCGGCGCTACGTGACTTCCAGCTTGCGATGGACGCCACGCGTGTCAACTTCCGGATCGCGGGAGCGCCCGGCGCATTCTACCGTCTGGGTCCCAGCTCCGAGTTGTGGCAGACGTTCGGGATTCGCATTCCGGTACAGGATGAGCTGGATCGGCATCTGTTCGATGGACACCGGCGGGATCCCCTCGGGCATCTACTTCGCTACCACGAGCAGACCGCCGCGCCAGCGGCGGTCAAGGTTGCGCGAGCATTCCAGCGGCTCCTCGCGTCGAGGGGCCTGCCGGGCCGGATCTCGCTGACGCTGCGTCGCGATGACGGTCGGCCGATCACGATCCGCAAGACACCTGATGGGCTGACCCTGATGTCCGGCGGGGTCACGCTGATTCAGCGTCGGGCACAGAGCCTGGCGCTTTATCGTGACTGGGGGCTGGCGCTGCAGGGGGTGCCACTGGCTGACAGCATGACGCGGATGATCCAGGGTGTGCTGCCCTTGATGCTCGACAGTCCGGGCGATCTGTCCCGGCGGTTCGAGGTTCTCGCGGAGGAGCAGAACTTGCTGCGGCTGAAGGACCGGCGCAATACCGCTTGTGAGCTGACGGTGCGGATCAATGGCGAGACCGGACTGGTCGACCGGATCGAGGTGTACCGGGCCAAGGGGTTGGCCTACACGCTGGAGCGCTCGAATCTCCAGCAGCTTGGCTCACTGCGCTATTACGGCACGACGCAGGTCCGCGACTCCAGTGGTCGGCTGATCGGGCGGACTGTCGTCGAGTCGGCGACGACCGAGTTCGAGGTCCTGGATCCGCGGGCTGAGCTGGCTCGCTTCGAGGGGCTGGTTCGACGTTTCCCGCTGGGCGATCTGGCACAGCATCAGGGGAAGTCGGCCAGCGCCGCATTTCACCGCGGACTGATCCACCTGCGTGAGGGTGCTCAGCCCAAGGCCCTCAACGAGTTCAGCCGGGCCGTGCGGTCCGAGCCGGACAATGCCGTGCTGCGTTTCTACCGTGCTTTCTGCGCGATCGGTCGCGCTGCGAGCAAGAGTGAACGGGCAGAAATGGTAGACGTGATGGGTGGGGATCTGGCCCGCATGTTGCAGACCGGCCGGCCCCAGCTGGTCCGTCTGGCGCGCCTGGTGTTCGTCCAGGGGAGCTGGTTTGTCAGCCCACAGGAGCGCTTGCAAGCCTACAAACGAGTCCAGCGCCGCAGCTGGCGGGACTGGCGGGCACAGGCCTATCTGGCCTGGCGCAGCGGCAAGCTGGCCGAGGCGGTGCGCTGTCAACAGCAGGCAGTCGACGGTCTGGCTCAGCAGGCCGCGATGCGCAAGCTGGCCAGCGCGGAGCTCGTGCTCTATCTGGGATTGGCCAAGAAGAACAAAGCGGCGGGCCAGTTGCTGAAGCGTCTGCGGGCGGGGGCCAAGGGCCAGACAGGACAGCTAGCGGCTCTGGGCTGGATCGCCCATCGGATCGGGGAGCGCGAGATGAGCGCTACGCTCTATCGCCAGGCGCTGGACGTGCTCGAAGGCCAGCCGCTGTATGCCGAGCGAGGGCGGCTGTACCTCAATCTCTCGGTCGCGCTGGAGGGTGAGGCCGCGTATCAGGCGCTGCTCGAGGGATACCACCAGCTGGCCGAGAAGTCCTTCTCGACGGGCTATGGCCTGCTGCAGCGGTTGGTCTTGCTGCTGGGGCGGGAGTCGGATGTGGGACGCTTGAGTGCGCTACGCAAGGGCATCGCCCAGGGTCGGCTGCGCTCTCTGGTCACCCGTCGCCTGGCCTCGGTGACCAAGCAACCGGAGGAGGCTGCGCGGTGGTGGACCGAGGCTTATCAGGAGTCGGGCCGGGACGGCCGGTTGCTCCCTCTCCTGGCTCGGGCGCTATTGGGCGCCAAGCAGTATCGGCGGGTGACGACGTTGCTGGAGAAGCAGCTGGTCAGGGGGACGGGTGCTCGGTGGATGCATGGTTCGTTGCAGGCTAGCTACGCCAAGGACGGTGGACCGGCCTGGCGCATCAACCGGCTGCGCACGACCGCCATCGAATGGCATCCGCGAGAGGCTGGACCCCGGCGGGCCTATGCCGCCTATCTGGAGTCGATCGGCCAGTTCGACGCAGCGATCCGGGAGTACCGCCTGGCTGCGACGTTCCGACCGGAAGATGCCAAGAGCTTGCGGGACATCCTGCGTGTGGCCGGCAAACGAGGCGATCTGGCAGCGCGAGAATGGGCGGCGCTGCGGATGCTCCAGGGTACGTGGCTGTCAGGAGACGGAGATGTCTGGGCCCAGGCCGAGAAGGAGTTGCTGGAACTGGTGGCCCTCCACGAGAAGCGTGGGAACCGGACCAAGGGCACGGAGATCCGTCGCCGGATCAAGCAGCTCAAGGTCAAGACGCTGGTGGTGCAGATGCGTTGGGACAGCAAGACCGATGTGGATCTGCATGTGGTCGAGCCAGGCAACCACCAGGTCAGCTATCAGTCGCGGAGCAGCTTTCGTGGGGGCGTCCTGGATCACGACGACACGGACGGCTACGGGCCGGAGACCTATACCCTGAAGTACGGGGCGCCGGGAACCTACAAGCTCAGCGTGAAGCTGTATTCGAGCCACTCACACAAGGGGCCGACCCGGGTGACGATCACGATCTGGCGCAACAAGGGGGGAGAAAATGAGACGCGGCAGGTTCTGGTCAAGGTGCTGACCCAGGCCAAGCAGTCCGAGGCACTTCCCCCGATCACCTTGAAGAAGTCGCGTTAAGCCGCCTTGGACAGCCTGGCGGGATGGCTTAGAATCCAGGTGTCATGTTCCGCGAAGACGAGCTACCTGTCGGGCTGGGCGGCCAGGCCTATTGCCTGACCCAACTGATCGGCACTGGCGGCATGGCCGCCGTCTACCGGGCCGATGTGAACCTGGACGCGTTCGATTTCGCGCTGGTGATCGCCCACAGCGAGAAGCTGAAGGAACAGACACGGGAGCTGCGTGCGGAGGAGCGAAACGAGCGCTACCAGAAATGGTGCAAGAAGCCGCGGACCGAGCTGGAGGAGATCTGCCGCAAGCACGAGTTGCCTTACCCGGCCGACAAGCAGGCCGCGGTGAAGGTGCTGTTGCCTACCATCAAGGCCCAGGGCCGCTTCGAGGCGGAGTGGATCAGCATGCTGGCTGTCAGGCACCCCAATCTGGTCCAGGTCTATGGTGGGGGAGTCGACCCGGACACCGAGCTGCACTATTACTCGATGGAGTTGCTGCCCAGCATCCTCTCGCGCAAGGATATCAACGCGCTCTCCCTGGAGGAGAAGCTGCAGATCGTCCGGCAGGCCGCGGCCGGGTTGGAATGTCTGCACGGCAAGGGGATCATCCACCGCGACATCAAGCCGGACAACATCGTCTGCGTACGCACCGCGGACGGGATTCTGGCGAAGATCTGCGACCTGGGTATCGCCAAGGACACCACGCGGACCGTCGAGCTGACCGTCACCGACCAGGTGATGGGGACGCCGTATTACATGGCTCCCGAGCAGGCCGCGGGAGCCCGGCACGTCACGGCCGCCTCCGATATCTACTCCCTGGGCGCGGCGCTGTACAAGATGGTTGCTGGCACGGCGCCCTATCAGGGACAGAGCCTGTTCGAGGTGATGGGGCGCCTGGCGCGTGGCGAGCCGGCGACCCGCATCCGCGACCTGACCGAGGGCAAGGTGCCCGAGATGCTCGAGATGTTGATCGAGCGGATGATGGAATTCGAACCCTCCAGGCGTCCCAAGGGAATGGGGCAGGTGGTCCAGGCGATCGATGCCTATCTGGCGGTGGCGGGGACCGACCTGCAGTCGGCGCAGACGATCATGGACCTGAGCGCGAGCGCGCAGATCCAGACCGCCGCGCGCCGGGAGTTCGAGGAGTTGTTGACTCCGGCGGATCCGCGGGCGCTCAACAGGGGGCGGGGTGCTGGAAAGCTGCGGGTGGTCGCGCTGGTGTTGTTGATCCTCTGCGGGTTCTCCGGTGGGTTTCTGCTGGGCCCGGGCCGCAAGTACATCGGTCGGCTAGTCGGCTCCGGAGACGGTGGAGATGGCCAGACTGCCAAGAAAGATCTGGAGTCTGACCGGACCAAGACACCGCCGGACGGGAGCAAGACACCGCCGGACGGGAGCAAGACGCCGCCGGACGGGAGCAAGACGCCGCCGGACGGGAGCAAGACGCCGCCGGACAGGACCACGCCACCCGACAG
>CAZANL010000070.1:10992-12747 GCA_964486115.1 uncultured Planctomycetota bacterium | reverse complement strand
GCCAGCACGGGCATCGTCGGCGTCGGCACCAGAAACCCGAAGCTGGCCGCGCGGGTGGCGAAGGTCGCTCGCCGGATGAAATGTTGTAGCTTCCGAGCGGCGTCCCAGACGATCACCGCCTCCTCCCTGATGATCTCGACCTGCATCCCAGTCGGAGGCACCGCCGCGCAGCCATGCGCGACCGACACTCCGAACAGGCAGCAGGCACTACCCAACAGACAACCGACAAACCGCATCGCAAGCCCTCCCATGTTTACACTGGGACCAGACTGATCCGCTGCCTCTCGCTGTCGATCTGTGTCACGCGGACTCGCATCCACTCACCAATAGACACGGGTCTGGACAAAGATGAGACATGAATCAAGCCGTCCTTCTTGACGCCGATATCGACAAAGGCCCCGAACTGAGCCACGTTGGTCACCACTCCCGGCAGTTCCTGACCTTGCTCGAGATCCTCGATCGAACGCACTCGTTCGTCGAACGCCTGCTGCCGAGCTTCACCTCGCGGATCGCGTCCGGGACGGGCCAGTTCCTCGAAGATGTCTTCGACGGTCGGCAAGCCGGCGGCACTCGTGACGAAGTCCTGGGGATCGAGCCCGATCAAGCGCTGCGCCGAGCCAACCAGGTCGGCAGGACGGCAGCCAGCGGCCCGGGCGATCTCCCGGACGACCGGATAGCTCTCGGGGTGGATCCCCGTCGAGTCGAGCGGCTCGCCGCCCTCTGGGATCCGCATGAACCCTGCGGCCTGCTCGAACGTCCGCGGCCCCAGCCCGGTCACCCCCAACAGACATCCTCGGTCACGGAAAGGACCGTGCTGATCGCGGTGCGCCACGATTTTCTCGGCCAGCGTCCGATTGAGCCCCGACACATGACACAGAAGCTCGACCGATGCAGTGTTCAGATGTACGCCGACCCGATTGACGACCCGCTCGACCACCCTGTCGAGCGCCTGCCCCAGCAAGGTCTGATCCACGTCGTGTTGATACTGGCCCACGCCAATCGAGCGCGGCTCTATCTTGACCAGCTCGGCCAGCGGATCCTGCAGCCGGCGGCCGATCGAGATGGCGCCGCGGATCGTCAGGTCTAGATCGGGAAACTCACGTCGCGCCACCGCGCTGGCCGAATAGACCGAGGCGCCCGCCTCGTTGACCAGGTGCACCGGCAACCCCACGGCGCCTAGTGCCTGGAGCGTCTCCCTGCCGCCCGTCCCATTCCCGACTGCTAGCCCTTTCGCACCAGCCCGCCGGGCCAGCTCCCCGACGCACTCGACGGCGCCCGCCACGTCCTTGCGCGGTGGTGTGGGATAGACCGTGGCGCTATCGAGAAACCGACCCGTACCGTCGATCGCGGCCACCTTGCAACCCGTGCGGTAACCTGGATCGATGCCGAGTACGGCCAGCGGCCCAAGCGGCGGCTGCATCAACAGGGCTTCCAGATTGCGAGCGAAGACCTCGATCGAGGCCAACTCGGATCGCTCGCGCAAGGTCCGCCGGATGTCGACCTGCACCTTGGGCCAGAGCAGCCGGGCCCAAGCGTCATCCACGGCACCGGCCAACCACTCGCGGCAGGCTGGTGCCGCCCGGCGGCTCAGCTGACGGGCAATCCGCTGCTTCAGCCGGTCCGCATCCAGGGCGATCCGGATTCGCAGCTGCTTATCTCGTTCCCCACGGAAGGCCGCAAGGACGCGATCGGCCGGCATCCGCCCGACCGGTCGGCTGAATCCATCCAGCGCACGATAGGTTCCTTTCTCGTCCG
>CAZANL010000070.1:8493-10982 GCA_964486115.1 uncultured Planctomycetota bacterium | reverse complement strand
AGGTCGCATGTCGCCAGGCCACCGTCCGTGCAGCCTCACGCCAATCCGGATCGAGTGCAACACGCTCGGCGATGATGTCACGGGCGCCATCCAGGGCCTGGGCCACGTCCGCGGCCTTGACTCCACGGTCCAACGCCTGTCGGGCTAGTACCTCTGGCGCATCCTGTCCGCGCCCCAGCAGCAGATCCGCCAGAGGCGCCAGACCCAGCTCCCGCGCCGCCTCGGCTCGGGTCCGGCGACGCACCTTGTGCGGCTCGTAGAGATCCTCGAGTCGCTGCAGGTCGGGTGCCTCTTCGATCGACTGGCGCAGCTGGTTCGTCAGCTTGCCCGCCTCGTCCAGGGTCTTGAGAATCGTCTTTCGCCGCGCGCCAAGCGCCTGCCGAGTTCGTTGACGGTCCTCGATAGCGGCCAGCGCGACCTCGTCCAGCCCACCGGTTGCTTCCTTGCGGTAACGCGCGATGAATGGGATCGTCGCTCCCGTGGAGAGTAGTTCCAGCACCGATTCGACCTGGACTTGGCCTAGTTGCAGTTCTCCAGCAATCGCAGCTGATGACAGGCTCATCGCCCTCTTCTTAATTTGGATATACAGGCAGGGGTCCCTCGGGGGCCAACGATCAATCCGAGTGCCGGCTGCCCTCTGTCTTTTCCTTGAGCTTGATCGCGGCGGCCAGGCGCCGGGCTTGCTCCTCCAGCTTCTCCAGCTTTTGCTGCCTGGAACTGCGCTCCAGCTCGTTGGCCGCATCATCCACGAGCTGACGAGTCTCGGCCACCTCCTCTGTGTTACGAGCCAAGTACTCCCGCAGCTTCTCCAACGTTTCCGCCTGCTCCGCCTTGTCAAAGATCTTCCGCTCGGGCGCCTCGATCACGCCGACCGCGACCGGGCGTTCCTGCTCCCACCTTTTCGGGACGCACTGGACGTCGGGCGACTGCGCCCGTTGGTTCATGAAGGTCGGCGAGACGATCTCGATCCCCCCACCGTGTAGCGCATCCAGCATGTGTTCCCGTAGCCGGGAGCGCACCGAGAGCACCTGCTTGACGTCCCGCAGTAGACCCGCCGCCCGATAGGTAATCGAGAAATCACCCAGCTCGAGCACCTGCACGAAGGGATCCTCGAGTTCCGCCACCTGACAGGCCTTGAGCAGCAGGTTCTCGGCCTTGCTCCAGTGATGCTCATAGCCCAGCGATACGGTGGCCGAGATCACCGTCCCAGAGCTGCGCAAGACGCGGAATGGCTGAGTCACCAGGTACAGGTTGGGCAGCGTCGTCAGGTCCCGGTCCTCGGTCTGGATCTCGACATGAAACAGACCCCTCTCCGAGACCCGGCCGAAGTGCTCCCCGATCTGGACGAAATCCCCGAGCCGGAAACTGCGCAACGAGCGGAGCATGAACCCCGCCATCGCATTGCCCACCAGCGTGGTGGACGAGAGCGCGATCGTGGCCGACAGCAGAATGCCCAGTAGACTGACCAGCTGGCCCCGCAGCCCCTCGGAGAGCGGCAGCGTGAGCAGCACCGCGAGCAACCCCGTGAGAAACAGACCGATCAGCAGCACCTGACGCCGGATCCGGTGCCCCTTGGCGTCCGCGTGACTCCTGTCGAACAGGTAGTTGGCCAGATACAGCGAGACGACCAGCACGCCCACCGCCGTGGCCGAGGGCAGAAACGGTTTGATGTATCCGTACAGCCCGCTCACCCGCTAACCCAGTACCACGAAAGCCGCGGAATCCGTAACGCGACCTGACCCGCACCGCGGTGTGGACTCAGAGCGCCGAAAAGCGTCTTCTCTGAGCGGCAGTTCAAGAATTCCGTCGATGCCTGCGAAGCGATTGAGCACGCGCTCATTATGCCGGGTCGCGTCAACCAGAGCAAAAGAAACGAGGAGGCCGATCAGCGCAACCTCGTCGGTGGCGGCTCGGGTTCGGGCAATCTGGCGCCACACACACACGCACACAATTTGTACATTGCATGACAAGAAAGGCCTGGGTCACCCTATATTCGGCCACCAGAAGCCATCAGACAGGCCGCATGGTGCCTGGCACAGACCTTGCGCTGCAGACATCAATACAATCCCTGGAGACAATTCAAAATGAACAATATCAAGGCACCATGGAAGCACAGAACGATGGTCTTCATGCTCACCGGACTGCTGACCCTGCTGCTGGTCTGGCTGCTAGGCTTCGTCATCTCGGATCTCGATCACAGCCAACAACCGGATTTGGAGTCGTACGAGCGATCGGCCGTCAGCGACACCGAGCAAGCAAATCTGCAGACCTTGCTGGCGCAACAGAGCAGAACCGGCCAGCAAATCGCGCAGCAGCTACAGACCCAGCGCATCTTACGCTCCAGCACGCAGAATTCACGCACCACCATGCAGCAGATGATGGAGGCGCATCGACTCGGGCTGGAGAAAGGTGACAAGCCAACCGCGGAGGAGCAGGCCGCTCTGGCGGAGAGCCAGCGACTGTTCCTGGCCAACCAACGCAAGTTTCAG
>CAZANL010000070.1:3223-8483 GCA_964486115.1 uncultured Planctomycetota bacterium | reverse complement strand
CAAGATCTCTGTGCAGCGAATGCGCATCGATCAACTGAAAAAACCAGCTCGCAAGAAGTACGACGCCGCACTCTCAGCCCATCAATTCAAGCTCGCGATCGCCAAGCTCGGCGTGTTGCTTCCCTTGTTCGTCATCGTCGCCCTGGCCTTTTACCGGTACCGGAGCAGCCCGTACCGCCCCCTGCTGATGGCCAGCCTGCTGGCCTGTTCCTGGTGGCTGGCGATGGTCACTCATGATCACTTTCCATCCGAGCTATTCAAATATCTGGCGATCGGCACCGGCATCGCGATGGTGGTCTTCGCCCTCACCCGGCTGATCTCCAACATGGCCGCACCCCAGCTCGACCTGGTGCTCCAGCGATACCGCGAGGCCTACCAGCGACACCGCTGTCCGATCTGCGACGACCCGATTCTGCGCGGGCCTTTCAAGAACGCCGTCTGGACTCGCAAGGGCCCGATACTGCCCACTGGAGTGGTGGGCGGCGCTGACCGCCCCTACACCTGTCCATCCTGCGGAACCGGCCTGTTCGAGAAATGCGGCGCCTGTGACACCGTCCGCCACGCGCTGCTGCCATTCTGCGACGGCTGTGGCGACAAGCACACGGTGATCACCGCCTGAGATAAACCCGCAAGTCAAGCGACCTCCCCGGCAACCGCCCCAGCGGTGGCCGGGGTGGCGGATCCAGTTCCAGCCGACGAGACATCCACCAGATCGTCGGATCGAGATCCGCCTCTCCCCCGATGATCAGCCTCATCTCGAGCTGGTCCCGCGCCGCCTCGAAACGAGCTAGCTCGGCCGGATCCCGCTTGCCCGAGCGGCGGTGGATCATCGCCAGCGGGAAGCGCTCGAGCAAGTAGAGCTCGAGCCGGCTGTAGTTATCCGGCCCCCAGTCGGATGGCCCCTCGATCGAGATCACACGGAGATCACGATGACCGAGCTCCCCTTGAAGTCGACCGGAAATTTCTCGCCAGTTGGCTTTCATCGGCGCGTGGCACAGGTCGACGTCGAGCCCGGTCCAAGGCCGGGGGATCCCGAACGTCCCGAGCGCGAAGATGACCAAGGCCGATCCGACACACACCCCTAACAAACCGGAGCCCCACCGTCCGAGCCCCCTGAGCCCGATGGCCCCCATCACACAGAGCGCGGGAAGGGCCGGCAACATGAATCGGGACCACTTCGTGCCGATCAGGGTGAAGATCACGTAACTGGTCAGGACCCAGCCCCAGCACAGTCCGAGGCCAGGCCTGCGCCGCATCAGACAGACCGCCAGGCCAGCCCCGACTGCCAGACCGATCGCCGGCCCCAGCGCCTTGAAGATCCCCGTCAGGTAAAAAGTCGCCCAGAGAATGGTCCAGTTCTCGTGCAGCTCGCTGGCGGGATTGTCCAGTGCGACGTGTACCCGAGTGTAGTCCCAGAGCTCGCCGAGGCTGCCGGCCCAGAAGAAGGTCGAGCCGATCAACCCACCCAGCACAGCCCATCCCAGGCCGCGCAGAAGCTCACGCCATGACCGACCGCTGCGCCGAGCCAGCCAGACAGAGGGGAGCAAGAGCGCCGCAGCCCAGAGCAGGAACGCCGCCTTGAACAGGCAGGCCACACCGGCGTAGAGCCCGAACACAACCGAGCGCCATGACCGCTCCCAGGGATCGTGGCGCAAGATCAAGTAGGCGTAGAGCGTGACCAAGGCGGTCAGCGGGAGGTCCGCTCCATAGAGCCGGGAGTAGCCCCACACCGGAGGCGTCAGCAAGACCAAGGCTCCGGCTGCCAGTCCGGTCCAGCAGTCGTCCAGTCGAGCAGCAAGCAGGTAGCTGGAGAGCGCGAGCAGAGTCAGCGAGAGGCTGCCAACCAGCAGGCTGACCAGCGGCACGGCGTCGCCGCTCGTCCTGGCCATCACAGGTGCCATCAGCAGATGGATCAGTGTGCTGCGTCCACCCAGGCGGCGGTTTCGCTCCAGCCATTGCAGCAGCGAGCCCGTCCGCTCCGACTCCTCGCCCATGATAAGAGTCAGCTCTTCTGCTAGCCTGCGGGTGTTCAGCAGATGGTCGCAGACCTCATATCCCACCGGGAACTGGTCCTCGGCGGCCCACCAGGCGGCCGCCGCCAGCTGGCACAGCAACAGCAGCGCTAGCCACATGATCGGCCAGAGACGGACCGAGGCTGTCGGCGTGAATGGCTCGGGTTTCATCGGCCCCCAGTGTATGTGTCAGGTCGGTGTGGGTGCTGCCTAAATATCCCCCGGGGGTGCGTACCAGACAGCCCTCCCAGTTCTGACAAGGATGCGGGATCAGGTCGCCTAACGTGCCTATCGGCACCCGTCGGCGTGGTATCCTATCTGCTAGATGCACACGACTACCCAGCTTGCGGCCGACGTGATTCGCGCAGGCACCGCCCAAGCTCGCCAGGCCCACGCGGCGTTGTTCGAGCGCATTCTCGGTCGCGTGTCGCGCTATTTTTCCCGACTGGTCCGTGATGGCCAGGAAGCCGCCGAGTGCGTGCAACAGACCTTGGTCCTGCTGGAGGAGAGCCTGCAAGCGGCCAGCTACGATCCCCGTTACTCCTTCAACGGCTGGGTCTTCCTCAAGGCACACACGGTCTTTGCCCAGTGGTGTCGCCAGCGTGAAAAGCAGCCCGGCGGCCTGCCCGAAGTCGAAATTCCGGACTCGCAACCCGACCCTCTGGAGGCGACCTCCCGACGGCTGGATGCCGAGACGGTGCTCTCCGCCGTGCGCGACCGTCTGGGCCAGGAGCCGTACGAGGCGTTCGTGCTGTACTACGAGGGTGGACTGACCCAACAGGAGATAGCTCACACCCTGGGAAGAGATCGAAAGACCATTGCTGGACGACTGTCCCAGGCACACCGGCTGATCGACCAGCTCCTGGAAAAAAAATAACAGAAACATTCCCCACACGAGTCGCTCCGGACAGAGTCAAAGGGTGAGGAGCAAATAACGAGATGAAACAACCCATCACCGATCCAGACCAGACAGAGGTTCTCTCACGCCGTTGTGACGTGGTCGATCTGCTCGAGCAATCCAACGACGATGTGGCGCGACAGATGCGAGACCAGGTCCGCGAGGTAGCGGCCCGCGTGTTTGCCATCACACCAGAGGAGTCCGGACCAGTAACGCCAGGGCAACAACTCGGGCCCTATCGGATCGTCCGGCTGCTGGGGCTCGGCGGTCAGGCCCATGTCTACGAAGCGCTGCACGAACGGCTAGGGCGGCGCTTGGCGCTGAAGATCCCACGAAGCGATACCAAGAGCCGACTGATCAAGGAGGCCCGCCTGGCGGTACGGCTCGAGCATCCCCACGTGCTGCGTATCGAGGATATCGGAGAGCACCAGGGGATCTCTTATCTGGTGATGGAGTACTGTTCCGGCGGCAACCTGGATCACCTGCTCGAGCGCCACCCCGAGGGGTTACCGGAGTCGGAGGTTCGGCGGATCACCCGAGCACTACTCGAGGCCCTGGATTTCATTCACACCCAGGGCGGGATACACCGTGACGTCAAGCCGGCCAACGTGCTGTTCGACGCACATGGCCAGGTCAAGCTGGCCGACTTCGGCCTCGGAACACTCTCGGGGGGCAGGGACAACCACACGCCGGAGCTGAGCCTGACGGCGCTGACGTTCAGCCAGGGTGTCATTGCCGGTACGCCGCTGTACATGGCGCCCGAGCAGGAGAATCCGGCCCTGCTGGTCGGGCAGCCGCTGGATGGACGGGCCGACCTGTTCTGCCTGGGCAAGGTGATCTTCCAGATGCTGACCGGCGCCATCCCTCGCACGATTCGGCCCCCATCACGGTTTCGGGCCCACCTCGCGCCGGGCTGGGACGAGCTGACCTTCGCACTACTCGAGGAGGACCGGGATCGGCGGACCTCCAGCGCATCCGAGGCCCTGCGCCTGCTCTCGGAGATCGGACAGCCGGCTGCAGCGGAGATCGGACAGCCGGCTGCAGCAGAGATCGGACAGCCGGCTGAAGCGACCTCCCCCCCCTTGCTGCCGACTTTCAAGAGGTGGACTTCGCTGCTGACTTTCAACAGGTGGACTTCCAGGGAACTGTGGAGCAAGAACTGCAAGGACATCCAGATGACACGGATGCTGGCCGCACTGCGGACTCCCGGGGGTGTGCTGACGGCATTTGCCTGGGCTTGCATCGTGGGCGCGCTGGTGACGGGCCCGTCGTCGAGCTTCACCTGCTTGTTGTTTGCCCTGGGCAGTGGCTGGCTGTTCTGGCGCGCCAGAGGTCTGCGGGAGGTTGCTCCAAGGCCGCGGTCCACCGCTCTAGCCACGCTCTCCGGCCTGTTGCTGCTGTCGGCCGTTGGCAGCGCGACCATCGCCAGAGGACTGCAGCAACAGCTTGCCTTATACACACAGGCCACCCTCTCACCGCTCCCGAACCCACTCAACCAGGAGATTTTGGAACCTGTGGGGTTTTTCTACCAGCGGATGGACGCTGCTGCCTTCTCCCAGCCAACGACGTTTGCGCTGCTGGCGGTCGCAGCGCTGCTGCTACACCTGGTATTGCCTCCGCTGGGGCGAGGAGGCGCCCGCTCACTGTATGCAGCAGGGACAGGCCTCGCCTGGGGCAGTGCGTTTTGTCCCTGGGTCAGGCCATTTCCGGCGATCCTCGCGGACATTTCTCCCGCCGCGGGGATTGCTCCACTGGTGATGCTCGGTGTGGGGATCCTCGGCCTGATCACGCTCAGCGGAGCGCTGCGCGACCCCAGTCGGAACAAGCTCCTCATAACCGGCGGTGCGATCGCCTTCGTCGGATTCATCGTGGCGCTGAGCTCCTGGTCCTCGAGCCCGATCATCTATACTGCGACGGACGGACTGCTCCTCGCAGGCTTCGCGACAGCATGCATGCTGGGTGGCGCGGCCTGGCAAACGTATGCCAGCTCGAGCCGCACCGGATCCGCGCAGTGAGCGAACACGCCGAACACTGGGATCTGCAGCCTGGGCTGGCCTTCCTCAATCATGGCTCCTTCGGCGCCTGTCCCAGAGAGGTGCTCGCCGCACAGCAGGCACTGCGCCAACGCCTGGAGCGGCAGCCGGTCCAGTTCTTCGTTCGCGACCTGCAGCAGCTGCTCGATGATTCGCGGGAGGCGCTGGCACGGTTCGTCGGCGTGGCGAATCCGGCGGAGCTGGCCTGGGTGCCCAACGCGACAGCCGGAGTCAATGCCGTCCTCCGTTCGCTGCGATTCGAGCGCGGCGACGAACTGCTGACGACCGACCAGTCCTACGGTGCCTGCCGCAACACG
>CAZANL010000070.1:0-3213 GCA_964486115.1 uncultured Planctomycetota bacterium | reverse complement strand
TCGCCCGCAAAAGCGGCCTCCGGGTGATCGAGGTTCAGCTGCCCTTCCCTGTCTCTGGCCCGGAGGAGGTGCTCGATAAAATCCTCTCGGCCGCCACCGACCGGACCCGACTGGCGTTGATCGACCACATCACCAGCCCCACCGGCCTGGTCTGGCCCATCGAGCAGATCGTCGAGCGTCTGGCCGATCGCGGCGTCGACGTGCTCGTCGACGGCGCTCACGCACCCGGGATGCTCCCCCTGTCTGTGGACGATATCGGTGCGGCCTACTACACCGGCAACTGCCACAAATGGATCTGCGCGCCCAAGGGTGCCGCTTTCCTGCATGTCCCTCTGCGGCGGCAAGAGGGAATCCATCCGCCGGTGATCAGCCATGGGGCGAGCTGGCCCGCCACCCGCCGATCCCGCTTCCTGCTGGAGTTCGATTGGCTCGGCACGATGGACCCTTCGCCCTATCTTTGCGTCCCCGAGGCGATTCGGGTGATCGGAGCGATGCTGGACGGCGGCTGGCCTGCCGTGATGGAACGCAACCGTCGGTTGGCTCTCGAGGCACGGGAGATCCTCTGCGATGTCCTGAACCAGCCCGCCCCCTGCCCCGAAGAGATGATCGGCACCCTGGGCGCGGTGCCGCTGCCCGATGGCAGTCCCGAGCCCCTCGCTTCCTTCCTGTATGTCGACCCGCTACAGGACGCACTCCTCGAGCAGTACCAGGTCGAGGTTCCGCTGATCCCCTGGCCCGCTCCGCCGAAGCGACTGGTTCGGATCTCGGCCCAGCTGTACAACCGACGGGCGGAGTACGAACGGCTGGCCATGGGGCTGCACGAGCTACTCCAGCGAGACGCCGATTGACGGGTGACAGTCTTTCGGCCTCTTGATAGGATGAGCCTGATCGCCCACGCCGTGCCCTCCAGATAGGGGTCCGGCGGCCTTTAGCCGTAACCAACTTGCCGAGAAGCTGTATCAGAGACATGAGATACCCATCGATCCTCATCGCACTGGTTCTGCTGCCCTCCCCCGCTGTCGCTCAAGAGGCCACGCTCTTCCTGGCCCGGGCACAGGACAAACACATCGAGCAGCGCTCGAAAGGTCTTCACGCGTTCGACGCGACGTTCAAGACCGACCAGCTACCCGGCGTCGACCACCCGGTCAGCCTGACCTATAGCTGGAAAGCGCCAAGCCAACAGCAATGGGGACTCGACCAGGTGCCACAGAACTGGAGGAAAGTGCTCAAGGACAGCCTCAACGACTGCTGGCGCGAGATCAGCGGCATCCTGCTCTTCGACCTGATGGCCAACGCCAAGGAGCTCCAGAAAGCAGAGGCGAACGGGCAGCCGCAGATCATCGGCAAGCTCCCCTGGGCCTCTTTCCAGGCTCGCTTCGACACCAAACGAGGCCATCTGACCCAGGTCGACATGCCCAAGATCGCCCTGCACATCAGCTACGGATTCACCCGGATCGGGGACCGCGTTCGGCTGCGGCAGCGCAAGGTCCGATTCGGAAAACACAAGCTGAACCTCACGTACGGTCGCTACATGCCGATCAACGGTTTTCTGTTGCCCACTCGGATCACCTTGGGCTTCGGCGAGGGGATCGACTTGAACATCCGCTACACCCGAATCAATGCCAAGGAGCCGGTGCCCGGCATTCTCGAGCCCAAGGTGGTGGACGCGACCATCAAGTCTTTCAAGCAGGACTGGAAGGGATGGGATGTCGAGCAGCGAATCGACGGGCTCAAGGGGCTCTCAGAGTTACCTTACGACAAGGCCTCGGCGTTGATCGCTCGGCTAGGCCTGCCCAGCCGAGCGCTCGGCGTGCGCAAGGCCGCGATCATCGCTCTGGGGCAGATGAAGCGCCGGAACGTGACACAACAGCTGTGTATCGCGCTAGGAAAAAACGCCAAGAGACCGGCGACCTACAGACTGATCGCCCGTAGCCTGGGCCAGATCGGCGACCCCGCGGCCGTCAAGACGCTGTCGCTCGACTGGAACCAGCACAAGGCGGCCGGGGGCGATGGGTTCGGCCTGCGAATCCATGCGCTGGGCAACATCCGGCATGTCAGCGCCGTGGACGCTCTGATGAAATATTTCGTCAAGATCGACGGCCAGTACGTCAAGGTCTACCAGCACGTCATCATCTCCGCGCTGGAGCGGCTCACCGGCAAGGACTTTGGCAAGGACACCAAGGCCTGGCGGCGCTGGTGGCGCAAGAACCGCAGCACCTTCCAGTTCAAGTCGGCTGAATGAACTGCTGCGAGCTTTTCGCTGTCTCTGATGGCACCCAGCTGGGCAGCGGTTGTCTAAATCGGCGGCTGCCCTGCTTGAAAGCCCCGTCGTCCGGCTAGACTCGGCGGCGTCACAGACCCCACTGCTGCTGGATCTCGGTCACCAGCTGGTCGAGGAACCGACCCCGGGAATCCCCGAGGAGGAAGTTGTGGTCGGCTCGCGCACCGGGCAGGCGCCCGCGCTTGACGCGCGAGACGCAGCCGCGATACTGCACACATGGCAAAGGACCGCAGCCGATCGTCGACCGACCGCTGGACCGTATCGCTACCAGACAGCCTCGGCCCCTGACCTGCTGAAATGAGCGACACTCACGCGCGACACGACTACAGGGACGTGCCCGGTGCATTGAACGGCAGCCGATTGATCAGGCTACCCCACATTCGTCCCGAGGTGGTGACCTTCCGCTCGTTCATCGCCGGTGCCGAGCCAGTACTGCTGGAGGTCGGCTTCGACCACGGGCGGCGCCTGCAGTCGACGGCCCAGCACAACCCCGGCTGGCGTGTGGTCGGACTCGAGGTGCGCAGGCGGCGGGTCGAGCAGGCCCAGGCCAGAGCAGCGCGACACGGCCTGGGCAATCTACTGGCCTGGCGGATCGACGCGCGCACCGCATTCGCCGGCGCCGTGCCAGCCGACTCGATCCAGATCGTCGAGGTCCTGTTTCCGGACCCCTGGCTGGACCCGGCCAAGCGCCGCAAAAGACAGCTGATCGATGGCCCCTTCCTGGCCGATGCCGTACGGGCGCTACGGCCCGGAGGACTGCTGCATCTGGCAACCGACGTTGTCCGTTACGCGGAGGAGATCGAACGCTGCCTCGCCGACCAATCCAACCTGACCCGACTGACCCTGACGGAGGGGTCCGCTCGCCGCCCTCCATGTGAGCAGCTTTCCCGGCGTGAGTGGAAGTGCCGGCGGGAAGCAACGCCGGTTCACCG
>CAZANL010000069.1:0-12748 GCA_964486115.1 uncultured Planctomycetota bacterium | reverse complement strand
GGGGAGTAACACCAGTATCTATTATTGGTTCCTGTACCGGCTCGAGAACCCGACCGATCGCCCGCGAAAAGTCAACCTCAGGATATTCGCGATGATCAACCTGGTGCGCAAGGGGGTCTCGGTTGCGGACGTCCGGGACTTCGACGGTTTCAAGAAATTCAAGTTGCCCGCCACTCCCGACGGAATCAAGAAAGAGTTCGACAACACGCCGCACTTCTTCAAGCTGAAGCGCTATTACGACTCCAACTATACCGAAGCCCGCGGAGCCGTGCAGGCCCAGATCAAGCGACGTGGGTTCAAGGACATCCAATTCAAGCACACGTCCGAAATCGGAGTCCTGGCGCCCAAGGCCAAGGTCGAGGCGGTGGCGATCTTCAAGGACATCGACAAGCAGATGGACTACACGGGGATCATCATCAAGGGCCTGCGAAACCGAGTCGTGATCAAGCGAGATCACCCCTATGTGGAAGACCGGGTCCGGATGGTCAAGTACCACAGCCCGGGCGACGCCACCAACGCCTACGAAAACCCGATCTGGAAGCGCGGCGTCGAGTGGGTGGTGATGAAGCGCACCAAGGTGCAGTTCCCGAGCAAGCCGTAGAACGCACCCGTTACGATTCTCTGCCGGTCCGACCACAATCATTCTCTGGTGGCAGTCCCACCGGACTGGATCTGTAAGACTCTGCGAATAGACGAAAGGGTCTACCGGTGAAGCGAACCACCTCTCTGTGTCTCGCCTTGCTCCTCACCCATGGGCTCAATGTCTTCGGCCAGGACAACCCGCAGGCCCGCACAGAATCCTGGAGGCTGTCGATCAAGGCGGAGAGCTTCGACAAACTCCTGGTCCAAGGTCACCTCTACTACTTCCTCGTCTACACGGTCACCAACGCGAGCCAGCACTCTCGCGCCGCACAGTTGAACATCTTTGCCGTGATCGACCGAGTTCGAGATGGTGTGAATCCACAAAAAACGGCGGGATTCAATCAGTTTCGCAAGCATCAACTGCCGCAGTGGCCTCGCGAACATGACACCCGGGAATTCGACAACCGCAAGGCCGTGTTCCGACTCAAGCGGTACTACGACATGCCCTTCCGAGACGCCCTGCAGAAGATCCTGCCCAAGTATCCCCGGCCACTCCGACCCAGTGCCAAGATCGGCACCCTGGCGCCCGGCGCGTCTGTCAGAGCCGTGGCGATCTTCAAGGACATCGACAAGCAGATGGACTATCTGGGCATCATGGTCAAGGGACTGAGCAATCGAGTCGTTGTCCGGGGGGACGTCCACTATATCGAGGACCGCGTGCGGATGTTCAAGTACTACAGTCCTGGCGACAAGGCGAACGCACTGGAGAACGAAATCCAGTTCAAGGGAGCCGAGTGGGTCCTGCTCAGTCGTAAGAAGATCCGGCTGCCGGACAAACCCAAGTAGCAGCCTGCCCCCAGCTGATTGGTCGCCTGGCCTGGTGTCGCGATCATCCCACCGCCAGGAGCTGGCGACTGAGCGTAGGCCCTGCTGTTGATCGAGCGCTCAACCGCCCCCGGGAGGATTGACCAGAGCCCACGGCCGCCTCCGACCTTCTTTCAGGTGTGGGATCGACCTCCTGGCGAGCAGCACCTACGACGACACAGACGCTGCGATGACCGGTGACGATCCCGATCAGCTCTGGCGGAGGGGGTCCACTCCGGACCGGGCACTAGCACCACTAGGAACTGGCGGGTGCGCGTCCGGTCTGCTTTTGCTTGAGCAGCCGGCGCGCCCGGCCCGCGGCGAGCATGTTGCCGCCATCGCGCAGCAGTTGGAATGCTTCGCTGAGTGATTCCTTGACCTGCTGCGCGTCCTCTAGCGTCTTGCTCTGTTCGACCAGGATCAACCCTCTCGCCTCGGCCAGATCGAACTTGTCAGCCAGCGCGAGACCTTCTTCGAGGAAGGCTTGACGCTGCTCCGACTTGTCCACCTGGGCCGCCCAAGCCGCCCGATCGGGAGCCAGAAACGCGCCCTGCCACTCCGCACCCAGCTCGGCATAGTAGTTCTGCGCAAAACCGAAGTACTTCCCCGCATGCTTGGTGTTTCCCTGCCGCAGGTAAAGCCGTCCCAGGGCCGCATAGATCGCGGCACCGCCCTCTCGGTCGGGAAGCCGCTCGAAGACCTCGAGCGCCTTACGACCCATGACCAAGCCCTGCTCGATACTCTTTGCCTGTGAACTCCAGCGAGCGATCTCGAGTTGGATGTAGGCCAGCACTCGCTCGACACCGGTGGACTTGGCCAGCTTGTGTGACGCAACCAAGGCCTGCTGGCTCTCTTCCATCTTACCCTGCTTGCGGAGCAGCCTGGCCTGGGCCGCCATCAGCCGAGCCTGGATCGCGGGCGCCTCGTGGTCGGCGGCGTAACCGACGCCGCCCTCGATCCGATTGAGCGCATCTGTCGTCTGGCCCCGCAGATCCTGCCACTCGGCTTGCCAGTACATGGTCTGCGCGAGAGCGCCGAAATCCCGCAACTCACGGTGCGTGTCTTCGGCCCGCTGAAACGAATTCCAGGCCTCGTCCCACTGCCCAGCCATCAACTCGAGCCAACCGTGCTGGTGCTCGTAATACCCACGATATATCGGAAACTCGGGGTGATCCTGATCGATCTCCTGCAGCACCTCCTTGCTGCGAGCGGGCTTGTTCTTCAATCGATACAGGTCAGCAAGCGTACCCAGCACCTCGGGCTGCCGACACACCGGCCCACCCGCGTCATGCACAGCCTTGAGCGTCTTGAATGCGACGTCGATCTTGCGCCGACGAAACTGGGTCAGAGCCTGCTCTCGCTTGAGTTCGTCGGCAAACGCATTCTTCGCACCCGCAGAACTGGCCAGTCCAGTGCGTACCGTCTCCTCGGCCTGCGGTAGATCCCGCAACCGATTGTAGACTCGTGCGAGCCAGGCGCAGGCTTCCGCGATGTCATGCGCCTTGCCGGCATCGTTACTGACCTCGAGCACTCGCTCGAGGTGGGCTCCCGCGCTGCGCCAATCGCCGCACAGGTAGGACTCCTGCCCCGCTCGAAAGGTCCAGTGGCGCTCCTTCTTGACGTTTTCTCCCAGGCAGTAGTGCTCGGCCAAACGACTGGCCGGCGGCGGGGAGATCTTCTCGTATTCCCGGGCAGCTGCCAGATGCATCTTGCGCCGCGGCTTCTCCTTGATCTGCTCGCAGATCGCACGGCGTACTTCCGGACTGGGGAAGTTGAAGCTTCGCGGAGAGCTGTTCTCCTGCTCGTCCCAGTACCGGTCTCGAACCAGGTCGGTCACGACATAGCCCAACTGGGTCGGCTTGATACCGGTCAGCGTCCCGATCAGGTTGGTGTTGAAGTCGTACCCGACCAGAGCCGACCACTCGAGTGCCTGCTTGTGCTTCTTGCCCAGCTTCTTGACGCCAGCGATCAGCCGCTGCTCCATCTCCTCCGGCAGCGCCGAGATCTCGGCCCCCTCGGTGTCGATGACCCAGGCGTTGTCCTTCTTGATGATCTTCCCCTTCGCGGCCAGGCTGCGCAGGAACTCCATCACCATCTTGGGGTTGCCACGTGACATCTTGAACGCCTGCTCGAACAGGAGGTTGTCCGCCTGCAAGCGGCCGATTACCGAGGTGACCAAGCTGGGAATGCTGCGGGACATCAGCGGCGCAAGCTCGATGGCGTTGTAGTACTCCGATTTCTTGATCTTGGGCAGGACCTTCTGAAAAGGGTTCTCTCCTGTCTTCTCGTCCCCGCGGTAGGTCACGACTGCGAAGATCTGGATCCCGGCCTGTGCCCGCACCCGCAAAAAGAACTCGAGGAACTCGATCGAGGTCGCATCCGCCTGCTCGACATTCTCGAATACCAGATTCAGCTGACGGATCCTTCCGTGCTCGTGGAGGTAGGACGTCATCGCCTTCCAGAACATCGGCTTGCTGCCGTGCAGCTGGCTCAGCGGGTCGTCCGTGCTCTTCTCGCGGTACTTGCTGGCGATGAACTGGATCGTCGAGATGTCCACCTCCAGACCACTCGGCACATCGGTCACCTTGTGCGGCAGCGGTCCATGCTGGCGGTAGACCTTGGAGAGCATCAGCACCACTGGTCTGGCCGGAATCGGCAGGTGGTCGGGATCACTGAAGTCCGTGACGATGAACGACTCGCCCTCCGGCATGTACTGTGTTGAGTAGCTCTCGACCAGGCGGGTCTTGCCCATACCCTGCTCACCGATCAAGCAGGCGCAGCGCACCTTGCCCCGCTTGGAGGCCTGGTAGACCTCCTTGAGGGACAGCAGCTCCGAATTGCGCTCGAGGAACTCGGGTTCTCCCAGCTCTTCGGGCGCCAATGTCGTTACGTCACTCAACAACCCATCCTCCGGCACTGGCGGAGGTGCAACTATAGGCACCCCTGAGGAATTGGTCAACGAACGGGAATTTTTGACTCGATTCAATCGGTGAGGTAAAGTCCCTTTGAAGGGCTGAGGGAACGCGGGGAACTACCAACTGGGGGTAGACATGTCCCGTGAGGATGTCATTCACAAGATCCGCGTGATGATCAAGCGACTCGAGCAAGCCGAACAGGCGTTGCATGGCAAGTACGACCCGATTCTTGCTGTCGGCGTGGACGCGCTGCGCGAAGAACTGTCTCGGCTAGGCCGGCTGATCCACCTGGCCCGCTGAGTTCCGCGTCAAAGCAAACAGGACCACACCCGTCAGAAACACCAAAATGGCCGCAGGGCGATACCACCCCGGAAATGCAGGCTTGTCCGCCAGCCACATGGCGGCCAGCAGCGACGTGCCGTTCCAGGCCGCATGGAGCGCCACTCCGACCCAGATGCTCCCGCTCTTGTAGACCATCCAACCGAGCAGCAACCCAACGCTCAAGGTGGCTGGATACCTCAAGAAATGCTGGTGCGCGACCGCGAACATCACGGAGACGAGCAGGATCGCCAGCGCCGGCTTCATCTTTCTAAGGAAGCTCTGCAGTATCACCCCGCGGAACAGCAGCTCCTCGAACACGGCCGGCAGCAACGCGATGACGACCAGCCGGACCCACAGCGGCATCGCGACGATCAGGACCTCGAGATGCTTCATCGACTCGAGCTGCTTGGCCAGACCCGGGAAGTGGTTCTCGATCAGATATGGAATGAGGGGCAGGTAGAGCATCGCCCCTCCCACACCGGTGAGAACCGCCGCGACCAGGGCCACAAGCCCCGGCCGCCGCAGCGCCAGGGACGATCGGAACTGTGCCCGTGAGTACCAGGTAGCGAAGGCCGCGAGCAACCCGAGCAGCGCCAGGCCAACCGCCGTGCCGACCGGGAAGCCGTACGGGTCGCCCAGCTTCTTGATGAACATCAATCCCAGTTTCTGATTGATCATCGCAATCAATATCATCGCCACGCCAAAGGTCACCAGCGCAGCCACCGGCGTGGGCACTTCGCTCGGCCGCATCGGTCGCAGTCCGACCTTGACCGTTCCCACCTCGCGGAACAGCACCTCCTCACGACCGCAGACCAGAACCGTGGCCCACAGCGAG
This sequence comes from uncultured Planctomycetota bacterium, assembly GCA_964486115.1. Lineage (GTDB taxonomy): Bacteria > Planctomycetota > JACQVV01 > JACQVV01 > CAZANL01 > CAZANL01. Next base: position 7,231 of record CAZANL010000069.1, on the reverse strand, counting down.
ACGATCGCGTAGAGCGCCGTACAACCGATCGCGAGTGCAAACGCGCCGGTATTCAGCTTCTCGATGAACAGGTCCTTGACCAGCAACACCACGTTGGAGACCGGTATCCAGGCATTGCTGTAATCCAGGTGCATGTCGGGAATCATCGCGACCATCGACAGCGGCATGACCAACACTAATAAGGGGGTCAGGTAATTTTGGCCCTCCTTGTAGCTACCGGCCAGCATCGATAGCATCAGCGACACAGCTGCGAACAGGGATACCAGCGGCACGAGCGCCAGCAAGATCTTGAGCAAAGCTCCGATCCCGATCGAGAAATCAAACGTGGGCGCAGCCTCCAGCTCGTCCAGCAGGAAGTCGGGCCCGAGCCGCACATCCGCCACCCGCGTCTTGTCGAAGTGGGCCGACTTGGTCAGCGCAGCGTTCTTGGTCATGTCGGCGAAATAGCTGAAGGTCAACGCCATGCTGGCCAGGTTGAGCAGAGAGCCGAGTAATCCGACGGCGAACACCGCCAGGTACTTGCCGAGGACGATCTCACGCCTTGCCGCCGGGCTGACCAGCAGCGTCTCCAGCGTTCCGCGCTCCTTCTCGCCGGCCGCCAGGTCGAGCGCGGGATGGAACGGAAATGTCACCGCCAACAGCACCAGCATGAAGGCGATCATCCGGCCAAACACAAACGCTCCGCGCAGCTGTGGGTTGACATTTCGGGTGACCACCCGGAGCTTGACCACCTGCTTGAGCGTCAACTCCTTGGCCCCGAGCTGACCCACCATCCCGCGGACAGTGATTCGCCGAAGCATGTCGACCAGCCTCTGGCGCGCCATCATCGAGCGATCCTCGGTGATGGTATAGTTCAGCAGGATCCGCTGGCGCTTGCCCTCGACCTTCTTGTCCACCACGATCACTGCGTCGATCAGACCATCCCGCAGCTGCTGGATCCCCGCACGCTCCCCCTGGACCTGATGCATTTCGACCCTGGGGTCCTTCCGGAGCAGCTGAAGGGCGTTGCCATGATCGTTGACGATCACCAGCCGGACCGAACGCTTGGTCAGCTTGGCCAGCTGCATCGCGACCAGCTGCGAGACGCCGATCGCCAGCAGTGGGTAGAGCAGTACGGGGATGCCGATCATCGCCAGCAGAGTGCGGCGGTCACGAACCGTTTCCAGCATCTCCTTGGTGAAGATCGTCCAGATCTGTCGACCTCTCATGCCATCCCATCCATCCGTGATTTTTCCTGGTCACACCGACGAGTCAGCGTGAAAAAAGCCTCCTCCAGGTCCTCCGCCTCCGCCTCCTCGCAGATCTCGGCGCAGGTGCCTCGGGCCAGGATCCGGCCGTCATAGATGATCGCTACCCGATCACAGAGGCGCTGGGCCAGCTGCATCCGGTGCGTGGACAGGATCAGCGTCTTGCCTTGTTCGCGACTGGCCTTGATGAACTCGAGCACCGTCTGCGCGACCAACACGTCGAGGCCGCTGATCGGCTCGTCGAAGATCAGCACCGGCGGATCGTGCACGACCGTGCGGGCGATCGAGATCTTCTGCTTCTGGCCGGTCGAGAGCCGGCCGCAGAGCCGATTCTGGAACTCTTCCATCTGGAACTGCTGCACCAACAGCTCGATACGCGTCGTGATCCGCGACTCGCCCAGACCGTGCAAGCGACCAAAGAAAGCGATCATCTCGCGACCCGTGAGCCGATCGTAGGTCCCGGTCGAACCGGTCTGGAAGCCGATTCGCTTGCGCACCTCTACCGAGTGCTTCCGACAGTGGAACCCCTCGATCCAGACGTCGCCCGCCGTCGGGGCCAGCAGGGTGGCCAGCATCCGCAACGTGGTCGTCTTGCCCGCCCCGTTGGGTCCCAGCAAACCAAATATCTGTCCCGGCACGACCTCGAAGTCTATGCCGGCGACCGCCACCACATCCTCCTCGGCTCCGCTGTAAACCTTCCTCAGACCACGTGCAGTGATGCCCCTGTTCAGCGGTGCTGTCTTGAGCACTAGTACTCCTCCACGACCGGTACTCCAGCGGGGCCGGCAACAACCGCCAGCGGACGTTCGAAGCCAGCCGACTGCCCGAAATGACCGCGACGGGGCACTAGTGCTGGCCGATCAACTTATGGACCTGAGGAACGACTCGCGAGCCCGGATAGAGTGGATTGACCATTCCCTGGATCGCGAGCATCTGAGCTGCGCTTGGCGCCTCAGTAACCACCCCGTAGGGAGAGACCGGCTGCAGGACCAGCGGGGCCCCGCCGGCCAGCGGAGCGATCGTCTCCACCACATCGAGGAAATTGTCCAGCTGCAGCCGCGACGGGATCACCACCTTGATCAACAGGTCTCTTCGCCGGGCGACCTCGAAAAAGGCCAGTGTGGCATCACGGTCCAGGAACCCATGCCGCGTGGGGTGCAGCTTGATGTCCATTGCAACCATGTCGATTCGGTCTACCACCCGACGCAACTCCTCGGCTAGCAAGCCGTTGGTCTCCAGGTAGAGTCGCAACCCGTCCGCCTTCAAGGGCCCTGCCAGCGCCTCGATCATCGGCCAGTACCAGAGCGGCTCCCCGCCGGTAAGCGAAACCCAGCGGTGCAATCCGGCGTCCTTGTTCAGCCGCCTGATCGCACCCAGAATCCGCTCGAGAGGAACCGGGTTGACCACCGCCTCCCAGTCGCGCAGCCCGGCGGTTTGCTCGATCTGCGGGACGACCCGCGCTGGATTCTGGTCCGGCGTATCACAATAGTTGCAGGCGATGTGGCACTCCAGAAAGCGGATAAAGATCTGCCTGATTCCGACCAGAACGCCCTCGCCCTGGATCGCGGAAAAGACCTCGGCCAGATCGGCCGCCTCGGAGTTGCAACGGGGAGACAACATCGAAGGGATCATACGTCTAAGGCCACCCGACCGCAAAGAAATATGACCCCCGACCAGATGTTGGGATAGATCACACTCAGCCGGCCACAAACGGACCCCAGAACCACCTCCCGTCGCATTCGGCACCCTGGCAAACTATGCGGAAAGCCCATTCAGCGCTCATCACGCCGAGCAGGAGACAGCGCTGAAGTGCAGACGGTGCAACCGCCAGTAGATTCCCCTACGCTCGATCAACTCCTCGTGGCTACCGATCTCCGCGATCTTCCCGCGATGGATGACCAAAACCCGGTCCACGCGACGCAGGGTCGACAGCCTGTGGGCAATGACCAGCGCCGTGCGCCCCACAAGCAGTCGCTCCAGCCCCCGCTGAACGGCCGCCTCTGTTTCGTGGTCTATCGCGCTGGTGGCCTCGTCCAGCACCAGCACCGGGGGATCATGGGCCAACGCCCGGGCAAAAGCGAGCAGTTGACGCTGTCCTGTCGACAGGTTGCCGCCACGATCCGAGAGCACGGTGTCGAACCCGTCCGGCAGAGCCTCGATGAACGCCGTCGCCTCCACCACGTCTGCCGCCCTGCGGATATCGTCGTGCGAGATATTTGGGTTGTCCAGTCCGATGTTGGCCGCGACGGTATCGGCGAACAGATAGACGTCCTGTGGAACCAAGCCGACCGCCCGCCGCAGATCAGCGGGATCATAACGATCGATCTGGACACCATCGAGCAGGATCCGCCCGGTCGTCGGCTCGTAGTGCCGCGTGAGCAATTTGACGAGCGTACTCTTGCCGGCTCCTGTCGGCCCGACGATACCCAAGCGCTCTCCCGGCGACACACGCAAACTGATCCGGTCGAGCACCGTCTCTTGACGGTTGTAGGCGAATCCAACCTGCTCGAAGACAATCTCGCCCCGAGGTGCATCGAGCACCAAGGGACGCTCCGGCGGGCCGATCCTGATCGGCTCGTCCAGCAACCCAGCCACCTTCTCGCCGGCGGCCACCGCACTCTGTAGCACGGTGTACTTGGCCGAGAGGTCCTTGATCGGATCGTAAAACTTCTGCGAGTACTGGATGAAGGCGACCAGCACCCCAAAGGTCAGCCCGCCGCGCACGACCTCCCCACCGCCCCACCAGATCAGGACGGCGACCGACAGGGAACTGGCCAGTTCGACCAGGGCAGAGAGGGTGGAGTCCCAGCGAACCGAGAACAGCTCGGTCCGCAGCAGCGAATCGGTCCGCTCAGCGAACTCGTCGCGCGTGCGACCCTCCTGCCGGAACAAATGGACCACCTGAATTCCGCTCAGCGCCTCGGCCAGAAAGCTATTGAGCGCGGCCAGCCGCTGACGAATCTCTCGGTAGGCCGCGCCCAGCTTGATCCGCAACCACCAGGCCATCAGCCCCAGTGGCGGGACCAGACAGAAGGTCACCAACGCCAGCTTCCAGGAGAGCAAAAGCAGCGCCACGACAATGCCGATCAGCAGCAGCAGATCCGAGAGGATCGCGACCAGACCACTGGCGAACAGTTCGCCGATCGCCTCGACGTCGCCGGTCAGGCGTGTGATCACCCGCCCGATTGGCGTGCGGTCAAAGAAGGCCGCGTCCAGTTGCTGAACGTGAGCGAACAGCGCCGTCCGAATGGCGTAGGTGACCTGCTGCCCCGTTAGCTGCATCACATAATGGTTGCCTGCCATGGCGAGGAAGGTCACGCCGACCGCCGCCAGGTAGAGCCAGGCAACCCTGCCCAGACCAGCCAGCTGGCCGACGGCAATGTGGTCGTCGATCGCCAGCTTGACCAGATAGGGAGTGACCAGCTGGACACCAGCCAGTACCGGTAGCAGACAACCCGAGATCGCCAGCAGCTTCCAGTGCGGGGTGACGAACGGCAGAAAGCGTCTCAACAACCTGAAGTCGCCCACCCGACTCACTCGATCTTCCCCAGTTCGGCTCGCAACTGCTCCTGATCCGCCATGCGCTCGTAGGTCCGGCTTCGTCTGAGCAGTTCCCGGTGAGTTCCAAGGGCCTCGATCCGCCCCCCCTCGAGCAAGAGTATCTGGTCACACAACCGGGCGGTGCTGGTCCGATGCGTCACCAGCAGCGTGGTCTTGCCGGCGCGCAACTCGAAAAGCTCGCCCAGAATCGCTTGTTCGGTCTCCGCATCGACACTCGATGTGGCGTCATCCAGAATCAGCACGGCCGGCTCGGTCAGGATCGCACGCGCCAGCGTCATCCTCTGCCGCTGACCGCCCGAGAGCGTCACACCCCGCTCGCCGACCCAGGTCTGATACCCTTCTTCGAATGACTGGATCTCCTCGTCGATCCGAACCTGGCCCGCCACCTCCTCGATCAGCCGACGGCCCGCATCCGGAGCGCCATAGGCGATGTTCTCGTCTATCGGCCTGCTAAACAGAAACGCCTCCTGAGGCACCTGAGCCACGGCTCTGCGCAGATCTTCCAGGCGGATCCGGTTGACATCCTCGCCGTCGACAAAGATCCGCCCGTCAGGTGCGGGGTAGAGCCTCGAGAGCAACGCTAGCAGTGTCGACTTGCCCGAGCCGACCCGCCCCATCAGGGCCAACCGCTGCCCCGCGGCCACCGCGAGGCTCACATCACGCAGCGCCGGCACCCCTCCCTCCAGGCCATAGCCCCAGGTCAGGTCCCGGACCTCCAGCGCGCCCCTTGGATTGACCAGCGGCACGGCATCGGGCCGGTCCGCCACGGCAGGCAGTTCGTCGAGCACCTCACAGACACGGTCCAACGCCGGCCGAGTCCGCTGGAAGATGTTGATCACCCAGCCCATGGCGAAGGTCGGCCAGACCAACATCGCCAGGTAAGCCATGAACGAAACGAACTGCCCCAGCCCGAGTTGCCCCTCGATCACCCTCACCCCGCCGGCATAGAGAATAACCAGAGTGCTCATCCCGGTTCCGATCTTCATCAGCGGCTGCATCACACCCCGCGCTCGCGCCACGGCCAGGTTTTTCTCGCGATAGGCTCGGGCCTCCTCGTCGAAGCGCCTGGCCTCCCGCTCGTGCGCGACAAAGCCACGCACGACGAAAGACCCGGCCAGCGTCTCCTGGACACGGCTGGTCACATCCGCCAGCTTCTCCTGAGCAGCCCGCGCGTTGTGCCGGATCGACTTGCTGGCCTGGCGAATGCCGAACACCATCAGCGGGAAAGGCACAAAAGCCAGCAGGGTCAGCTGCCAATCGATCGAGAACAGTAGCGCCAAGGCCAGCCCGTAGAGCCAGACGATATTCACGCTGTAGAGCAGCCCGGGCCCCATCAGAGAGCGGATCGAGCGGACATCGTGCGCCACCCGGCTCATCAGGTCGCCGACTCGCATCCGGTCGAAGTAGGGAGAGGGTTGCCGGAGCAGGGCGTCGAACACCTCCCGCTTGAGTTCCATCTGAACCCGACGGGCGTTGCCCAAGAAACACAACCGGGAACTGACCCTCAGCAGCGCGACACCCAGTGCAGCGATCGCGATACCGATAGCGTGCCCGTGGATCACGACATCCGCCGCGCCCTGCTCGATCCGCGTGATCGCCCGGCCGAGGATCCAGGGGATCGTCACTCCGAGCGCATTGGTGCCCAGCAGACAGAAGACGCCCAGCAGGTACCCCCCGCGATGACTGCTTACAAAGCGGCGGACGAGTCCGAGGGGCGTATGGGACAGAACGACCTACGCAACGTCTTCGAGACTATCCACGATCTTGATCACCTGGTCGAACCGAGTGATCATCAGCACCTCGCGAACAAACTCATTGGCCCGGCAGAGATAAAAGTTTATCTCCTTCTTCTCCGCCTCCTCGAGGAAGTAAGCCATCGACCCGAGCGCCAGCGAGTCGATCTCGCCGAGGTCGACGAAATCGAAGACGACTGTATTTACCTCGTCGACAAACGAGTCGATCACCACCTGCTTGAACTCCTCGGAGTTGAAGACGCTGAGGAAGGAGGAGGGGCGAATCATCACCTTCTGCTCGTCGCGCTCCAGCTTGTAATTGAGGCGTGACCGCACGGTAGTGGTGGCCCTCGGCAAGGAGGAGACCACCGGCTTGTGATGCCCTTCCAATGTGATCTCCAGATCCCGCGAGCTAGCCAGTGTGTTCGGATACTCGGTCCGCGCCGTCTCGATGATCGTGTCGATCTTCTCGTCTGTGGCCGCCGGGTCGTGGTGGAACAATACCAGCGTCTTGACATTGGCCGCCCGGGCAACCTCCACACCTGCCCGCCAGGTCGAGTGTCCCCAGCCCCTGTGGTTGGGATACTGCTCCGGGGTGTACTGTGCGTCGTAGATCATCACGTCCGCGTCCTGAGCCAGTTCCAGCACCTTCTCGTCAAGTCGGTCCTCGAAGTGCTCGGTGTCGGTCAC
>CAZANL010000068.1:12422-12763 GCA_964486115.1 uncultured Planctomycetota bacterium | reverse complement strand
AGAGCAAACGGGTCGTGGTCGCCCGCGTGGACCTGCCCGGGCAGGACATCGCTGGCCCCGCCCTGCTGCCTTCTCGCACGACCCCAACACTGATCGTGGTGCCCTGGCGCTGATGCATCCCAGGGAGCGCTGGGTTCTGGGGGCAGACATCCTCAGCTGCGTGATCTTCTGGTTCGCCGGCGCAGGCATCGCCTACCTGATCGAGCACCCCCACCCGATCAACCTGCTCGTCTTCGGCGGCGGCTTCGTGTTCCTGCTCTACGTGGTCTGGCTGCTCATGCGGCTCGAGATGCTCGAGGTGGACCCTGACGGGGTCCACCCGTACGTCAAGCTGGTGCTGA
>CAZANL010000068.1:0-12412 GCA_964486115.1 uncultured Planctomycetota bacterium | reverse complement strand
CGCCGTGATCTACGCACTGATCGTCGCAAGCATGCTGATCGAACTGATCGGCTGGGAGGAGTATCTCGACGTGGACCGGGTGACGATCTTCACCCACCCCTGGCTCGCGCCGCTGATCATACTCCCCTTGCTGCTGGCCCTGGCCTACCCGAGCATGCTGGGCTGGGCCCTGATGCATTCGAGACCACGCGCCGAGGACGACGATTCGTGGGCAGCCACACGTGCCGAGACACTCTGGACGCTGGCCTGCGACCTGAACATGATGCTGGTGTTCACCTTCGTGACGATGCGCCATCCGACCCAGAAGGTGGCGCTGCCAGCACTTGTTTTGCTCTACGTATTCGTCTACGGGTCCCCGCGTTTTCTGATGTACCTGTTTAGCCACTCATGGCCCCGGCTGGCGTCCGCGATCGGGACGATGGCCTGGATGATGTGGCAATCCGTGCGCTTCGCCTGACGCTCGGGTGCCGGGAGACCGACGGATGTGACGTGCGTCTTCGCGCTGCCTCAGCGCAGAAAGAACCCTTCACCCAGGGGATCCTCGGGGTCGATCAGAAACTCGTGCAACCCCGTGACGAACGCGGAACCGGTCACCTCGGGGATCACGCCGAGCAGATCGCCCACCGGGACCGTATCGAGAATGCGCACGTCGAACGTTGTGCCGATCAAGCTCTCGATCGTGATCGTCGTCCCGACCGCCAGTTCGCCCCTCGCATGATGAATCGCGGCTCGACCGCTGACCCCGGTGCCGGTCGGCGAGCGATCCAGTTCTCCTTCGGCAAATATGCAGACGTTGCGGCTGTGGATCGGCCCATCGAGCGGCTCGACAAGAATCGTTCCGTAGAGGAAATTGAGGCCCTCGTCTCCGCACGGATGTACGATCCGAAACGAGTCGGCCACGGCGCGCTTGATCCGCATTCCCTCCTCGATCAACTCGCGATAGCGCTCGGGCCGGAGTCCGGTGCTCTCGACGTAGGCGTAGAACGCTCCGCCAAAGGCAACGTCGCACCGCAGATCCCCGATGCGAAGATCCTCCCGAAGCAGGAAGGACGCCACGTTGACGAACGATACCGACGCCACACGACCTCCGACCAATCGGGGACGGGCGGTGACCCGTCCTGCGGGTGTGTCGATGAGAAGCTCCGCCCGTGCGTCGATCAGGCCATGCTCGATCCCCACCGTCACCAGGCCGATGATCCCGTGCCCGCACATCGTACTGTACCCCTCGTTGTGCAGGAACAAGACCCCCAGGTCTCCATCGGATGACGCGGGCCCGGTCAGCACGCAGCCATACATATCCGCGTGGCCACGAGGCTCCCAGATCAGCGCCCGCCGAAAAGCGTCGTGGTGTTCCCGCGCGAAGGCCCGCCGATCCAGCATGGTCTGGCCATCCAGTTCGGGGTAACCTCCCGTGATCACCCGCAAGGGCTCGCCCGCCGCATGGCAGTCGATCGCGGTCAGCTGCTTCATCTCAACTCCACGGGCAACCGCTCCTCGGGGAACCCTTGATAACACACAGGACGCCCGAAACGACGGATGGCCAGCGTGCCGACCGAGGTGCTGCGACTGTCGGTCGTGGCTGGATACGGTCCTCCGTGATGCATGGCGGGTCCTACGGCCACACCGGTTGGGAAATCGTTGTAGACCAGGCGCCCGGCCTTGAGTTCCAGCACCCGGATCAGATCCTCCACCACATCGGTCGGTTCGGCGTGAATGCAGGCCGACAGCTGCCCCGGCAGCGACCGGGTCGCCTCGAGCAGTTGCTCTCGAGAGTCGCAGTGGATCAGCAGACTGGACGGACCAAACAGTTCCTCGGTCAAATCCGGATTGGCCAGAAAGGTGGTTCCGTCGGTCACCAGCAACGCCGGCGTGGCCTGCCCCTGGGCCTGCGGCCGACCGCACACGGTCACACCGTCAATTCCGGCCAGCCGCTCCAGTCCGCCGCCGTACGCAGCCTGGATCCCGTCGTGCAACATTGTGCCATCCGGCGCCTCCTTGACCAGCTGTTCCAGGCGAGAGCCGAAGCGGTCCAGGTCCGGGCCGGCCTGGCCGAAGATCAGACCGGGATTGGTACAAAACTGCCCGACCCCGAGTGTCATCGACTGACAGAAGCCAGAGGCCAGATCCTCCGCGTTGCCCGCCAGGCGATCCGGCATCAGAAAGCTCGGATTGGTGCTACCCATCTCGGCAAAGACTGGAATCGGGTCGGGCCGGGCGCAGGCTGCGTCGAATATCGCTCGGCCGCCGGCCAGCGACCCCGTGAAACCGACCGCGCGAGCCAACGGGTGTTCGACCAGCGAAAGTCCCACGGCATGGCCCGCGCCGTGTAGCAGGGAAAACGTCCCGTTCGGCATACCGCTCGACGCAGCTGCTCGGCCAATGGCGTCTCCCACCAGCTGCGAGGTGCGCGGATGGAACGGATGAGCCTTGCAGACCACCGGACAGCCGGCCGCCAGCGCTGAGGCGGTATCTCCGCCGGCCACCGAGAAGGCCAGCGGGAAGTTGCTCGCACCGAAGATCACCACCGGACCGATCGGACGCAGCATCTGACGGATCTCCCCGTCGACGCGTTGCTCCAGGCAGGATCCGTCGCGAACCGCCCCGGCCAGCAAGCGCAGCTGACCGACGGTGCGGCCGCGTTCTCCGGTCAGCCGCGCCATACCCAGAGCGGTTTCTTCGGCCGCGGCCTCTAGCAAAGTGTCACCGAGTCCCTCGATCTCGATCGCGATCGCGTCCAGCAGGTCGGCGCGCTTGACACGTTCGAGCCCCAGCAGGAGTTCGTGCGCCGAGGCCGCACGGACCATCGCGGCATCGATCTCCTGGGGTGTGGCATCCGTAAAGCTCATGTCCGAACTCCCAGTACGTGGCCAATGGTCTTCAGAGCCTGTTCCCTGACGATTCCGATCAGCGGCAAGCGTGGCGGGCGTACGCGCTCGCTGCCCATGCCGACCTCCTGTTGCACGAGCTTGATCAGCTGGACAAACTCGGGCACCGTGTCCATCCGCAACAGGGGCAGGAACCAGCGATAGAGCGCCGTCGTGTCTTCTCGTCGGCCCTCCCGCGCCAGCTCGAACAGCTGAACCGACTCCCGGGGAAGGGCATTGACCAACCCGGCGACCCAGCCCTGGGCCCCGGCATGAACCCCCTCGACAACGACGTCGTCGAGCCCGGCGAGGACCGACACCCCGCAGTCGAGCGCCGCGATCGCGGTGATCCGGCGCGCATCGCCACTCGACTCCTTTACCGCGTGCAGGTTGTCATGGCATTCGGCCAGCTCGGCGACCTGCTCTGGCAACAGATCGGTACCATAGGCCGACGGGTTGTTGTAGAGCATGCAGGACAGCCCCGTTGCACCGATAACCGCTTCGAGGTGGACGCGAATTTCACGCCAACTCCCCTGGTGTACATAAGGCGGCAACACCATCAAGCCGCGGCAGCCTACCTGGTGTGCGTCGTGCGCCAAGGCGACCGCCTCACGGGTGGACGGCGATGCGACCCCGGCGACGACCGGCACCCGATCCCCCACCGCCTCCACACAACAGGCGAGTATCTGGGTCTTCTCCTCCGCAGAAAGAGTCGCCCCCTCTCCCAGCGAGCCGAGGGCAATGATCCCCATGCAACCGTTCTCGACCAGCCAGGATGCATGGCGCGAGAGAAACGGCAGATCGACCTGCCCTGCCTCGTCAAAGGGAGTGGTGATGGCCGGCAGCACGCCGGTCCAACTCATCTGGCTCATCAGATCACCTCGCTAAGTGTGGAAATCGAGACAGGAAAAAGCGGTGGCCGGGGCTGCTCGAGGGGCCAGCCCAGCAGGTACTCCAGCGCCGGTGCACAGATCCGGCCCTGGCAAGGCCCCATACCGCAGCGCTCGAGCAGCTTGGCCTCGCGAAAGCTGCGCTTGTTCTTGACCATTTCTAGACTCACGTCTTCGCAGCGACAGACAATCGTGTCGTCACCGGGCACTTCACGCAGGGCCGGATCCAGCGCAAACGCGGCGGCCAACCTGCCAGCCAGGGTCCTCTCGCGGTCACGCTGGCGAATCAAGCGGGCTCCCGGAATGCGGCCGGCGGCAGCCAAACCGGCGACCCGACCCTCCAGCCGGGCCAGCTGGCGCCCCCCCACACCGCTGGCCTCACCGGCACAGAAGATCTGGGACAGGCTGGTGCGCTGGTGCGCAGCGACCGTCACACCCTCTCGGGTCGCCGCACAGCCGAGGAGCCGGGCCAGCCGCATCTCCGGCACAAGACCAAATCCGCAGGCCAGCAGATCGCAGGTCAGTGACTCGTCGCGAAGCTGGACCCGCAGGCCACCACCCTCAACCAGGTGCGCCGCGACCGGCCAGTCAGCGTAGCGTCGTGGAACTCCGCGCAACCGCGCAAGCAGCGGGATAGCCTGCCGTAGCCTGCGCAGGCCCAAGCACGCCACCCGGCCGTAGGGCGCCTGCTCGACCAGTGCAACGACTTGCCCCCCCCGCTCCCGTAGGGTCGCTGCGACAGCCAGCAGCAATGGCCCACTGCCGGCAATCAGCACTCGCTTACCCCGGATGTCCCAGCCGGACTTGACCAGCGACTGCAAGCCGACCACACCCGTAACACCGGGCAAGGTCCAACCGCAAAACGGCAGAAACAACTCGCGTGCCCCGGTAGCCAGTACAAGTGCTGCATGAGACAGCTCCAGCGGACCGGCCGGCCCCTCGACAGACAGCCGCCCAGGTTTCCCTGAAAAGACCGTCGTCTCCGCGTAGTGGCGGACCCCATCGGGGAGTGGCTCCTCCCGCCAAACCTGGCCGCCCGTCCACGGTGATGCGTCGACCAGCCCGACCGAGACACCCGCTTCAGCCGCAGCACGTGCCGCCGCACGCCCCGCTGCCCCACCGCCGACGACCAACACGTCATGCATCGGTCAGGACCTCCATCCCGTCCCGACACAACCGCTGACAGGAACGCTGTGCCGGTTGACCGTCGATCGAAACACGACACTCGAAGCAGATCCCCATGCCGCAGATCGGTCCCCGAGGAGCGCCGTCGATCGAACGGCTGAAGGCCCAGCCCCCATGGTTGAGCAGCGCCGCGGCGACCGTGACACCTCGACTCACACAGCAGGGCTGGCCGTCGATGGTGATCTGCACCTCAGACATGAGCCATCAGTCGTTGGGGCGCATAAGGCGTTCGATCGATCTCGGAGGGGCGATCGAGCAGTATATCGGCAAGCAGGCGTGCCGTTCCAGTCGCGGTCGTGACACCCAGCCCCTCGTGACCCGCCGCCACCAACAGCCGATCGGAAAGCCTCCCGATCAAGGGCTGGCCGTCCTGGGTGCAGGGACGAAACCCGGTCCAGCTCCGCAGCGCCGTCAGGCTTCCCAGACGCGGCACGAACCGCTCGGCGCGCTTAATCATCCGGCGCAAGATCGCGGGCTCGACCTGCGGATCGGTGACGCCCAACTGGCGCGAGGAGCCGAGCAGCAGCTGACCGGTCACCCTGGGCTGCAGGTTGAAGGCCACCGAGCAGTCCTGCCGTCCATGTGCACTGGCCATGTAGCCCAGCTCGACCAGTTGATGTCGGCAAAAGTCGGGATGGCGGACCGTGATCAGCAAATGCCCCTTCCGAGGTACGATCGGCAGTGGAGCCAGCAAACCGAAGGCCGTGGCGTCGAGAACCTGTCCTGCGGCAATTACTCGTCCATCATCCAGCACCACTCCCCGGGAGTCCATTCTGCTGACTAGCCCGTAATGCATCGCGGCGCCCGAGCGCTCGACCATCCAGCGCGCCGCAGCCGAAGGGTAGAGCACCGCGTCCTCCGCGACTCGAATCGCGCCGACCAAATCGTGGGCCAGCTCGGGTTCCGCTTGCCGAAGCGCCGCAGCGTCCAGCACCTCCCCCGTCAGATCGCGAGTCTCCAGCTGTCCCGGTTTCTCGGCAACCCACAGTGTCCCACAGCGAGACCACTCAGCCTCGGCCGGCAGTTCGGGGGCCAGGCGCTGCCACAATGACCGGGAGTAGCGACTCAGCCTGTCCAGCGCGACGACGTGCCCCATTCCGGCGGCGGTGACACCGCCGCCGATCTGTCTCGACTCGACGATCGCGACCGAAAGACCAGCTCGGGTCAGCTCGAGCGCACAAGCTGCGCCGACAATTCCGGCCCCCACGATCGCCAGATCGGTCGTCATCGACCTATCCCGTGGCGGTAAGGATCCTCGGAATCCACCAGCAGCGTCGACTCGGCTGTAACATAGGCCCGGCCGCTGATGGTCGGGATCACGCCCTCCGCGCACTGCTCGATCATCCCGTCGAAGCAGCTGCCGATCACGCTCTCCTGGCGCCAGACCTGCCCCACGTTCAGCTTCCCGTCGGCCGCCAAGCAGGCTAGCTTTGCGCTTGTCCCGGTTCCACAAGGAGAGCGATCGTAGGCCTTCCCCGGACAGAGCACGAAGTTGAGGCTGTCTGCGTCGGCGCGCCTGGGCGCCCCGAACAACTCGACGTGGTCGATCTCCTCGCCCTCCGCACCGGTGATCCCCGTACGAGCCAGCGACTGGCGAACATCCCAGGCGTAGTCGGTCAGCGCCTCCAGGTTGCTCAGGCCGATCTGCTGACCGTGCTCGGAGATCAAGAAGAACCAGTTGCCGCCCCAGGCAATGTCTCCGGTGACCAGGCCGTTGGCCTGGGTCCGAACCGACACATCCTGCGCCAGCCGGTAGCTCAAGACATTGCGCACGGCCAGTGATCCATCCTGATCCAGCCTCAAGGTAACCTCACCCGCCGGAGTTTCCAGGAGATGTTCTCCCGGCCCGATCCGCCCCAGGTGGACCAGCGTCGCCCCGACCCCCAGGGTCCCGTGGACACACATCCAGAGGGGGCCGACATTGTTGAAGAAGATCACCTGCGCCACCGCTTGCGGATTGACCGGATCGAGCAGCAACGCCCCGACCAGCGCCTCCCAGCCACGAGGCTCTTCGACAACTGCAGCACGGTACCAATCGAAATTCTCTCGAAACAACTCGAGCCGCTGCAAAGCGGTCCCGGAGCCCAGATCTGGCTGCCCGCCGACGACGACCCGGGTCGGCTCGCCCTCGGTGTGGGAATCGATCACCTGGATCCGCTTCATCGGGCTCGGCTCGAATCGCAGAGCAGGATGAACTCGAGCAACTCGTCCCCAGAATTCTGATATTCGGTCGCGCTCTGCGGACCATAGGTCACGGTGTCCCGCGGACCCAGTTCGTAAAGCTGCCCGCCCACCCGCAGGTCCAGCCGTCCCCTGAGCACCGTGACATGCTCGATCAGACCCGGGCGGTTGGGCGCCATCTCACCCGTCGTCTGACCGGGTGGGATGACATACCAGGCCATCTCCAGCTCCCGCCGAGCCAGCTCCGACGAAAGACCATAGCGCTCGATCCCGCTCTCGGGATCGAGCAGTGCCCGCCTCTCGTCGGAGCGAACCACGGTCGTCTTCTGCGAGCGCTCGTCGATCAAATCGGTCAGTGAACAACCCAGCGCCAAGGCGATCTGATAGGCCAGCTTGACCGTTGGATTCTTCAGCGATCGCTCCACCTCGGAGAGCATCGTGCGCGATACGCCGCTGCCTTCCGCCAGCTGATCCAGGGTCATTCCGAGCGACTTGCGCCGATAGCGGATCATCGCCCCGATATCCTCAGGCTTTCCTTTCATGGCGGAATTATTTACGCTATAGCGTAATCGTGTCAAGAGCTATCTTGAGGGAAGGCCTAAGTCTCGGTAGCCCCAGGACAAACCCGCACGACGATACACAGAAAATAGCGGACGCTTGATCCAAGATACGCCTCCGGTATTCTCTTGCTCATGATCTCAATCGACCTCACAGACAAAAACGCCATCGTATTCGGTGTGGCCAACAAGAACTCGATTGCCTGGAGCATCGCCAGCAAACTCAGCGAAGCGGGCGCACGCCTGGCTCTACCCTACCTGGGCGAAAAGCTGGGCAGCCGCGTCAGCAAGCTGGCCGCCGATCTGCCTCGTAACCCGATCCTGATCGACTGCGATGTGACCAAGGACGAGCAGGTCCAGGCAGCGTTCGAGACGATCGGAAAACAGATGGGCCGAGTTGACATCCTGGTCCACTCGATTGCGTTTGCCAACCGCGAAGACCTGGACGGCCACTTCAAGGATACATCGCGCGGCGGCTATCTGCTGGCGATGGAGATCAGTGCCTACTCGCTGCTTCGACTGATGCACCATGCAGAGCCGCTGATGGCCGAGCAGGGCGGCAGTGTGTTGGCAATGACCTACATGGCCTCTCAGCGGACCGTCGGAAACTACAACGTGATGGGCTCGGCCAAGGCCGCCCTGGAGCATGGAGTGCGCCAGCTGGCCTACGAGCTGGGACCCAAGAACATTCGCATCAATGCGATCTCGGCCGGGCCAGTCAATACTCTGTCGGCCCGCGGAATCGGTGGGTTCAACCGGATGCTCGAAGAGAATGCCGACCGAGCCTGCCTCAAGCGCAACATCACCGTCGACGAGGTGGGCAACGCAGCGCTGTTTCTGCTGTCCCCGATGGCGTCGGGCATCACCGCCGAGATTCTCTATGTCGACGCGGGTTACAACACGGTCCAGCTGAGCTAGGGATTACCAATCTCGGGATGGTCGAGACCTGTCACCATCCTGGGCCCGACCACGGCAACGCGGACAATGTTGGCGACGCCCTACCGCGCTGCAGTGCATGCGTTATGCTGTCCGTCCATGTCGTGGCTGCGCAACCGTGACCTAAACTGTCTGTTCATTGGCCAGCTGATCTCCCAGGTCGGCGACGCGATGTTCCACATCGGCCTGCTCTGGCTGGTGCTCGAGATGACCGGCTCGAAGAGTGCGATGGGCACGATCGCGATGCTGGGCTACCTTCCCGTGTTGCTGCTGGGCGTTCCCGCGGGAGTCCTGGCCGATCGGGTAGATCGCCGTCGACTGATGATGCTGGCCGACCTCCTGCGAGCCATGGTGGTCGCGGTCCTGCTCGCACTCTGCCTGACCGGCTCGATCGAACTCTGGATGCTGCTGATCGTCGCGATTCTGCTGGCCAGCTTCTCGACCCCGTTCAACCCGGCCCGTGACGCACTGATCCCCCAGCTGGTGCAGGACGAAGATCTGCTCGCCGCCAACTCGGCGATCCAGGTCACCGGATTTGCCGCCTGGATGATCGGGCCGGCGCTCGGCGCTGGGCTGATCTCGGTGGTCGGCCTTAACCACCTCTTCACGTTCGATGTGCTCAGCTTTTTATTGTCCTTGCTGGCGCTGATGGCCATCCGTTATCGCCCGGTGCCCAGAGAGCCGGAACCCGAAGACACCGCCACGGGCGCCTTCAGTGATCTGTGGCGCTACCTGCTGCGCGAAAAGAAGGTCGGGATCATCCTCGGCCTGACCGCGATGCAGAACTTCTTCATCATGGGACCGGCCATCGTCGGCGTGCCGATCTTCGTCAAAGAGGTGCTGGGCAAGGGCGCCGGGAGCTATGCCCTGGTGGAGTCCAGTCTCGGGTTCGGGATGGTCGTTGGCGCCCTGACGGTGCAGAAGCTGGGGCGACGCTTCGGGACCGGCAGGGTTTTGCTGTTCGGCATGATGTTCGACGGCGTGACCCACGGGTTGGTCTACTGGTGTGGCAGCCTGCAGATGTTGATGGGCCTGCTCGCATTCCACGCTCTGGGCATCCCGTTGATCGTGGTCTGTCGCACCTCGCTGATCCAATCATGGGTCGACGAGGGCCGACGGGGGCGAATCTTCAGCCTCGTCAACATGTCCGTCATCGGCGTCACGGCGCTGAGCACCGGCGTCACCGGTTGGCTCGCGGAGGTCATGTCGATCCAGGCGATCTTCGGGCTCTTCGGCGCGGCCGCCTTCCTCTGCGGCATCCTGGGCTGTTTCGTCCCCTCGGTCACCTCCGGCGAGGCGGCAGCGGAGGGCGCCACCCGAGGAGAGCGTGCCGGGGAATCCTTGAACAGCTAGCCGTTCGTCTCGCGAAACGACCAGATGGCGACGGGCTGGTCGCGCCCCTTCACCTGGACCGTGTCGATCTGTTCGAGTTCGGGCGCCTCGCCCAGTTCACCGCGGGTGCAGCCCGACAACAAGATGTCCACCGGATACTGACGGGTCAGACCCTCCAGCCGAGCAGCCAGGTTCACCGAGTCACCAATCACGGTGTACTCCAGCCGACGGCTGGATCCGATCGCCCCGACGACCAGGTCGCCGGTGTGGATTCCCACGCCGATGCCCAGCCGTGGAAGCCCCTGTTGCGTCAGCGTCTCGTTGAGCCGTTCCAGTCGCCGGATCATCTCCTGGCCCGCGTTTACCGCGCGTCGGGCGTGGTCCGAGCACTCGAGCGGCACGCCGAACACGGCCATCACGGCGTCGCCCATGTACTTGTCCAGCATCCCTTGGTGCGCCATGATCGCGAGGGTCATCTCCTCGAGGAACTGATTGAGAAATCCAACCACCTGCTGCGGGCTCAGCTGCTCGCTGAGCGTGGTGAAACCGCGAATATCGGTGAAAAGAACCGTCGCCCGGCGGTTCTCGACCTGCTGCTCCAGCACCTGGGGCTTGCGAGCCAGTTCCTCGACCAGCTCCGGCGCAAGAAAACGAGCCAGCCGCTTTTTCCAGATCGAATCGCGATGCAGCTTCGACAAGCTGCTCACCATGTACCCGAGCACGATACAGACCCCGACGGTCAGCGCCGGCATCCCCACGGCAGGCAGCCAGCCGAGAACAGGCAGACCGATCGGCACCATGACCAGCAGGTACCAGAAGATGGCGTTCAGTCCCGCATGGATCACCGCGCCCACGCTATAACGCAATCCGCTGAACACCACCATCAGCGTCGAGATCCCCAGGGAAACCCAGACCAGTACCGAGGGGGGCGCCTGGCCTCGCATCACCACCACACCGATCAGCGGCAGAAGCCCCTCGAACTGGGTCAGTGCGTACTTGCGCCACCAGATATAGCGCGGTCCCCGCCTGAGATAGACGTGTAGCCCGACACACAGCAGTCCAAGAATGCCCAGCAGGACGACCATCCGCAGCGGCGAGCGGAAAGGCCCCACGGGTCGGATGTGGTTGACCGTGTGCCAGATGGCTCCGAGCAACAGCAGTGTTCCGCGCAGCGTGTTGATCATGAGCTCGTTGCGGGTCTCCAGCGTCTGACGGCTGCTCTCGAATTCGTCAACGGCCATCTTCGCATTGTATTTGGAAATCTCGCGTGAGCTATCCTCGATCGCTGCATCCAACCAGGCAATGCGAACACTAATCATCCTTCTGCTGCTGAACACTACCATTCAGGTCGACCCCCAGCGTCTGTACCGGGGCGACCCTGCCGACTTTCGCAAGGCTGCCTGCGTCAGCGCCGATCAGATCTACGACGCGATTCCGGCCTATCAAGAGATCGTCGACCGGGGGCTGACCAAGGACCAGCCGCAATACTGGATCCTGATCAGCAAGGCCAACCAGGATTTCCACGACGCCCTGGTTCAAGCCGAAAAGCAGCTCGGCTACGATCTGATCGGTGAGCGCGGCACTATCCGGATCGACGCAAATCCGCCGACTGACATCACGGCCCAGCTGATCAAACTGTTGCGCTAGGAACGCGCAACAGTGGGTTCCACCCAACGGCCCGGCACACGCTCCGGCGCTGGCCGAGGTTCCTCGATGGCACCGCCATTGCAGCGCCAGTCGAGGTCAGCATCACCCACCCTGCCGTGTCCGGCTCGTGCTAGCGCGACTTCGAGGACAATCGCCGACTGAAGGTCTTCCCCTCGAGAAAAACGCGGGGCTCGCTGATCGTGGTCTTTCCCTTCTCCGGCCCGTGCTGCTTGGCGTTGAGCAGAACCGTCAGCCTGCGACGGCTGGCAGGATCGAACGCCTTGCGGGCCATGGCGACGACCTGCTGCTGGGTCACCTGCTTCAGCGCGACGATCTCGCGGGATAGCCGATCGAAGTCCTCGTCGAGCCCGAACGCCTGCCCATAGAACAGACCGGCCTTGGCGCCGATCGACTTGGGCTTTTTCAGCCGGTCCTTGATCAGGCTCGTCCGAACCGCCTCGAACATCTGTGCCGGAATGGCCCCGAGCGTCTTGGTGGCTTGCGCGACGTATCCGTCGGCCCGCTTGAACAGCTCGCGTGCGGGGTGGGTCCCGGACTGGATCAGGAACACCTGCTTCTGTACGCCGGCCTGGTCGTAGGTGCCCGAGAAGACGACATAACCCAGCTGCTGCTTGGTCCGCATTTCGGTATAGAAACCGTTTTGCATCGCGCGAGCGAGAATCCAGGCCGCGGCCTGCGTCGACAGATTGGCCGGCCCGAGCTGATACTCCATCCGGAGGCAGGAGTTGTTGGTCTGCGCGACGGCGGCTACGCTCTCGTCCGATCCCGCAGCGAGCCAGACCTGCTCCTCCTCGAACGC
>CAZANL010000067.1:6219-12841 GCA_964486115.1 uncultured Planctomycetota bacterium | reverse complement strand
CAGCTCGGACCAGACTGCTCCGGACACGGTGTCGAACAACTCCGCCATGCTCAACGGCTTGTCCTTCGACCGCAGCGGGGCGCTCTCGACACGCCTCAGCACGGCGGGATTGAACAGCTGCAGCAAGACGCGCGCCTGCATCCTGCGGATCTGGTCCGGCAGGGAGAGGTTTATTTGCTCGTCAAAGCCGTCAGAGCGGTTGTGGCGCCAGCGACCGGCGGCCAGCTTGTTGAGCAGCCCCGGCGACAGACTGAAGGCCTTGTCCGAAAAAACCGTGCGGGCCAGAAAGACCAGCGCCTCCCGCTGACGAGCACCAGGTATCGGCACGACAGGGGGCGCCTCTTTGGGGTCTCCCCGGTGATTGCGGTTGACCGAGGCTCCCCCGACGTAGCGCGCAACCAGCCGGCAAACATAACTGTATTCCACCAACAGCGTGTCGAAGGCTCGTCGCGCGTGATAATAGCTGGCTCCTTGGGCCACTGAGCGTTCGATCAGCGAGCTGCTGAGCTTCTCGACCAGCGCCATGGTGCGACGCGCCAGCTGGATGTGGTCGTCTCCCAGGTCCCACGCGGTCGTCATCGGATCGGGGTCCAGAAAGCTCCGATCCTCATCGGTGCCGTAGGCGTAGGCCTTGGTGGACGACTGAGCAGCGATGCTAGCCAGCAGCTTCTTCTCGGCTGCACCTGTGGCCGGGATGTAGCCGTAGAGAATGGCCCAGTAATCGTAGGGGCCGAGTGTCGACATCTGGTAGTTCTCCGCCTCCTCTTTTTTCAGGCGGAAGTTGATCCCGTTGTAATCCATCACCGAGGCACTGATGATCCGAGTCGCGCGCTTGCCGGTCATGTCACCGATCGGCCGCCAACTGGAGGCCTTGAAGTTGTGCCGCAAGCCGAGAGTGTGGCCCACCTCGTGCATCACTGTTTCTTTCAGCGCCTGGCCGAGGAACCCTTCCGGCAGTTTGCCGACCGAGGCCTTGGACAATATCAGGCTGGCCAGGGCCAGGTGGTGCGCTTTGCCCCAGGCGTGCATACAGGCTTGGCCCTGATGCGCCTGCGGCGGGATCGCCGGGCGGGCCGACGAGGTCTTCGCGCCAAGCAGCTTCAGCCAGCGTGGGTCACGCTTCAGCAATTCATGCAGTTTCGGGTCGGTCGCGCGAGCGCGAGACAGGACGTCCATCTTGCGATAGTAGGTCAGGTTCGATCGCAGCACCCCATCATCGAAGTAGATGTCGGCGTCGAGGATTTCGCCGGTCAGTGGATTGGTGCGGCTGGGGCCAAAGGCATAGCCGACGTTGGCCGTTCCCCAGCGAAAGAAGTTATAGCGGGCGTCCTCGGGGTCGAGGTCGTCAAAATCGCCGCCCGCGATCTGCTGACGAACCACGATCGCATTGACCAAGCCGATTCTCTCGAACGCCTTGTTCCACTCCAAGATTCCTTCCCGAACGTAGCGGCGGAAGCGATAAGGAACGGTCTTCTCGATGTGCCAGACAATCGGCTTCTTCGGCGGGCTCAGCTTCAACTTCGGGTCAGCTTTCTCGAGATGCCAGCGCTGCAGGTAGCGGCTGAATGCCGAGGTGTCGTTGTGCGGCCGCCCGTAGTCCCGTACGACGGTCAGAAAGTAGCCCACGCGGTCGTCCGCTAGCCGCGGCTTGTAGCCGGTCTGGGGCAGCTTACGCAGGCTGTAGTGGACTCGCATGCGCTGAGCGCGCTCACCACGCTGGTAGGCCAGGTCGACCGCCAGTTCACTGTTCTCCGGGAAGCTCTTGGCCGTCGCCCAACGGCTGAGCGGCACTTTCAGCCTCCCAAACGTGCGGCCGAGCTGTGCGAGATCGGATTTGAATATCGAGGAGAGGTCGACCAGATAAGATCCGCTGGGGCCGCGACCGACGATTGGCACCGCCCGCAAAATCGACTCGGTGAAGGTTCGCTCGACCGAGCGAGACAACGGGGTTCCATTCTTGGCGCTGTAACCCACCGCTGGCTCGACCAACAGCAGCTGCTTACCCTGCAATTCCCAGCGAACCAGCAACTCGTTCCAGAGGATCCCGGCCCACGGCCCGCGTGACATACTGATCGCCAACAGAAAAGGGCGGTTCAGATCGCCGGGTTTGACCTCGGCGTGGATCACATCCTTGTTGCGATGGATCGTCAGGAAGCCTGGCATCTTCTGAGCGCCCTTGACTCGCTTATCGTACTTCGGATCGGCTCGCGCCACCGGCAACAACAAGCTGAACAAGACCAGCAGACCGAATACCCGCGTGAAACTCATCCCACACCTCCGGTGAGCGTTCGAGAATTTGGAGACGTGATACTGTTCACTTACCGGGCCGAGAAGTCAAGCCCAGGGCGCTGAGAGCCTGTCACCTCAAGGAGTTGCTAGCTGGCCTCCTGCCAGCCACCCGTCACCCGCGGATGGCATCGCCGCACCCCTCGGGCGCTATTTCAGCCCCACGTACCGCCCACCCGTAGCCTGGGCCAGGCGTTGCATCAGCATCTTGTTGTGGTCACCGATTCCGATCGTGTGGACCCGCTGTCTGCGCTGACGATTGAGCCAGAGAAGCTCCTCGATCAGCGGGGTGATCTGCTTTAGGCGGCCATAGTTGGGATACCCGTCCGACAAGAGGAAGACCGTGTCGGGGTTTTCCTTCAGGTTGGGCAGCGCCAGCTTGAGACCCGCGTCGCGAGCACCCCGGATATTGCCCGCAGCGAACATCGCATCGAAGATGTTGGTCCCCCCAGCAGCCCGCGCGGTGTCGATGAACTGGAATACGCGAGCCAGGTTCCCCGGCGTTGCCGGGATCAGGCGCGGTGAGAACCGCAGCACTCCCTGATTGTAGAACACGACATTGAACCGAGCCCCCGGAGGCAGGTTGGCCAGCGCGGTCTTGAGCTGGGCTCGGGCCACGTCAATCTTGCGGTCTCCCTGGGGATGAAACACTTTCGCCAGGCCACTCAACACCGGCGGTTTGTGCTGCGCCTGCTGCTTCATGCTGCTCGATCGATCCAGCACGAAGACCACCCTGTTGGAGAGACTGTGGATCCCGTAGAAGCTGAACCGGGTTTGCCAGGGCTTGCCCGCCTGGGCCTTGCGCTTGCGAAACGTCCCGGCGGCGACCTGCTTTTTGTTGGCCTCCCACCAGGCACCCCACAGCTTGGGATTGCCGTGGAACCCATAACCGGTCAGCGACTGCAGGGCCGCATCGATATCCTCGCGCAAACGTCCCTGTTCGAGGGACAGGCGATCGATCAGCAGCCTGATCGCCGACAATGCGCCCGAACGGCCGAGGGCGGCGATCACTGCTGCTCGTACCTCCCAGTACTCGTCACCCAGCAGCTTGCCCAGCCCGGTCGCCTTCGCGGCAGCCTGCTGCGGCGTCATTGTCCGAGCCACAGCAATCCTGACCCGCGGATCCTTGTCGCCCAGACTCTCCTGCAGCGCACGAGCAACGGCCAGACGAACGAACCAATCCCCATCTCCCGTCGCCTTTCGGAGCACCGTCAACGCCGCCTGGTCCGAGAGCCGGGCCAGAGCCGCACCCGCCGCGCGAAACCCGGCAAGCTCGGCGGCAACCGCTCCGTCCAGCGTCGCCTGGCGCGCCTTGATCTGCTGCAGCCCAGCATCCTCCGACCCGGTGAGCATTCGCCTGGCCTTGATGGCGGGACCAAAGACGCCATCGATCTTGGCCCCCAACGCCTCGCGCTGCAGATAGTGCTGCTGCAGCGGTCTGTCAGAGCGACGGATAATGCCCAACAACAGCCGCGCCGCCCGCTCTCCGCCAACAGCCTCGATGCGCTTGACCACTGCTTTTCGAGCGTCCGGGTTGGCCGGCTGCCGAAACACCTGATCCACCTGCCGCCTCAGGTCGTCCGCAGAGGCACTCCAGGCCAAGACATGACAGACCAGCACCAGGCCAAGTAACCGCCGGCTCATTTGAGCGCCTGCTTGTGCAGCATGTCGACGTGACTCCCACCCTCCAGAATCAGCTTCTTCGACACGATATCGATGTCATCGGCACAGGAAAAGAGAGTCATCTGGACCTCGTACTTGCCGCCCTTGGCCGTGATCGTGCCGATCAACACAGCGGTTGCCTGCAGGTGCTGGCCAATGCTCCGCGCGCCTTGCCGGTCGACCGCCCCTTCGAACCCTCCTGCTTTGAGCGCCCCACTGACGGCATCCCGCTCGACAAGAGCCTCCACCTTGGAGCTACTGCGCAGCGCCTGTCCAACCCATCGACCAACCTCCACGCCCAGCTTTCGCGTCTCACCGCTCTTCATCGGCAAATCCAACACGACGATCCGCTTCTGTTTCTTGCCGACAGACTCGAGCAGCTCTCCGGCCATCTTCTCGCAGAATTGAATCAGCGGCTGGGCTTGCGACTGTTTCTGATACTTCAGCAAGACGCTGGGCAGGGGATTCAGCGTCCGCTCGAGCTTCTGGCCCGCATACTCACCACTGACCAGAATCGCTGGGTGGACCCAGCCCCCCTTCAGCGCAGCGGCATGCCGGCTGAGCAGCGAACGAAGATCGACCCGGGCGTGCCCTCGATCGTCCAGCGTGACATGGAGCTGAGCTCCGCTCTTGGCCAACGTGAGCGTCAGCGTCGCTCCGGAGCCTGGCTGCTGGACCGTGTTCAGGATGCGCTCCTTCTCCTCGACCAGACGCTCGACGGGGTCCCGTCGAATCCAAACCTTGATATCTACCAGTCGGCTGTTTTCCGCCGCGCTCCCCAAGAACAGACGGAACTGCGGGTCCTCGTACAGCACATGCTGCACCTCGGACAGGTAGTAGTTACCCGGCTCCTTCTCCAGCCCCATCTCGGCTGCTAGCCTGACCTTCTTCATCTCGGCAGGGCCCGAGGCAGTCGAGACCTTGGTCTGGCGGTTCCGAGCCCGAATCGACTGGTAGGACTCCCGGGTGACCACGGTCTTTTGCAGCTTAAGTTCCAGGATTTCCTTGGAGAAGTCACCGACCAGAGACAGCCGGGTCACCTCGTCGGCGGTCCCCGTGATCTTGATCTGTTCTTCTCCCGTGACGACCCCCATCTCACGCATCTGCGTGTTGGTGAGAACCGACCTGCAACCCACGAGGACAACCACCAGCAGCACGAACGATACCCCGATCAAACCTCTCCTCACTCCACCCATCCTCCACAGCGGTTCGGCATCATGTTCCTATCGTAAGCGAGGGGTCAGTGCCCTACAATGGGGTCTCGACAAGCAGATATGTTCACCACCCAGCAACTACCCGTCACGATTGCGGACGGCACCTACACTCTTACCCGAATTATGGGCACCGGAGGCATGGCTGTCGTCTATGCCGCAGAGGTCGATCTCTCGCGTTTCGACTTCGCCGCTCCGATCGCCCACCTCGAGCGGCAGGAGGGCGAAACTCGCGAAGAACGCGAGGCCAGGCGCCGCAAGCGATACGAACGCTGGCGCAAGCGCCCGCCCGAAGAACTGCGGCAGATCTGCGAGCAGCACGAGCTCCCCTTCCCGGCAAGCAGCACCGCAGCGGTCAAGGTGCTCAAACCACACACCGGCCAATCAGACCGGTTCGAGGCCGAGTGGCAGAGCATGCTGGCCCTCTCCCATCCCAATGTCGTGCAGGTCTTCGGCGGCGGCGAGGATACCCCACACAACCTGCACTATTATGCGATGGAGCTGCTCGAGAACATCCTGCCTCGGTCCGCGGTGATGCAGTTCTCGATCCAGGACAAGCTACGCCTGGCTCGGGAAGCGGCGCTGGGGTTGCAGTGCCTCCACCAGCAGGACATCGTCCATCGCGACATCAAGCCAGGCAACATCATCTGTGTCCGGCTTGATGACGGTACGGTTCACGCCAAAATCTGCGACCTCGGCATCGCCAAGAACACCGCACGCACCCAGGACATCACCCTGACCAACCAGGTGATGGGCACCCCGTTCTACATGTCCCCGGAACAGGCCGAAGAATCCAAGACCGTAACCGCACTCTCGGACATCTACTCGTTGGGGGCCACGCTATACTTCCTGTCCTGCGGGCAGTCTCCCTACCAAGGACATACGCTGTTCGAGGTGATGACCAAACTGGCGCGCAAGGAACCACCGACCCCGCTGCGCAAACTGAGTGACCAGAGAATTCCGGAGGTCCTCGCGATCCTGATCGAGCGGATGATGTCCTTCGATCCGACACAGCGCCCCCCGGACCTGCACCACGTCATCCAGGGGATCGATCACTGCCTGACGATCGTCCTGGGAATGGGTGAAGTGCAAACCGTGCTCGACCTCCCCCCGGCCCGTAAGATCGACACCCGCTCTCGCGAGGCCTTCGAAAACCTGCTGGGCTCGGTGGGCCAGCGACACGGACAGTCACGGCCCGGACAGATAGCGCTGCTCAGCATCGTTGCTCTCCTGCTGATGCTGGCGATAGCCTACGTGGCGACTCCGGAAGAGGTCCGGCAGCGCTGGTTCACCTGGACCGAACAGACCAACGAGCCGGACAGGCCGGACCCCGAACCGGTGGACCGGGGAGCGCGAGGAGCAGCAATCGCCCTCTTCGACAAGCAGCTCACCCAGTTGGAGGACGGGATCGCCGAACAGATGCAACAGGACCTCTTCTCGAACGCATTGGCCCGGCTGGAGAC
>CAZANL010000067.1:0-6209 GCA_964486115.1 uncultured Planctomycetota bacterium | reverse complement strand
TATCCCCCCGGCGCAGCACCTCGGGCGGCAGCAGGTACTCGACCGGGTGATTCAGCGGGTCAAGAATCGACGGGCCCGGCGAATCGAAGCGGTCGAGAGCGACCTGGCCAGCGCCCTGCCCGATCAGCCGAACGCCGCCAACACCGCACTCAACAAGCTACGGCGAATTCACCCCGAGCACGAGAAGATCGCCAGCTGGGAGAAAGCCATCGCGGAGGCCAGCGGACGGTCCAGGCTGGCCACCAGCAACGCCAAGGTCGCCAAGAACGAAGCCACCGAGGCCCAGAGGATCTGGGGGCAGCTGAAGACGCGCTGGAACCTGACCTCTCACTCGAAGGAGGACCAGCAGGCGACCCAGCGACTGACGAGCGGCACCACCCAGCTCGAGCAACAGCAGGCCGAGCTGGCCGAGGAGAACTTCCGTCGCGCCACCCGGCTGTTCACCCAACTCTCTCGCCGCAGCGTGGAGCGGCAAAGCACCCTCGCCAAGCAAGCCGCACTGGAGTGGGAGAAGCTGACCCGGGACAACCAGCTAGCCGTCACCTCGGCAAGCAAGCGAGCCAACGACACCCTCCTCCGAGCCGCCAACCAGTATGACCGGAAGAAGTTTGTCGCCTCGATGGAGGCCTACCGCGAAGCCAAAGATCTGTTTCACAAAGAGACCCAAAAAACCCGGGACAGACTTCTGCGGGCCTCATTGCCGTTCGAACTGCCCCAGGGGTGGACGCCTCGGGCGAAGAACGCACAGGGACGCCACGAGGTCCTCGCGCAGCCGGACAGCAGCGTGATGATCTTCATTCCGACCGGGAGCTTCAAGCGGGGCAGCCCCGATGACCCCACCCGCTTGTCGATACTCTATGGCGGCCGAGCGAGGGAATACGAACAGGAAAAACCATCTGTCACGGTGACCATCACGGGCCACTTCATCGGCAAGAACGAGGTGACCTGCGCCCAGTTCAAGCAGTTCCTGTCAGCCAAACCAGCTTGGCGCAAGGAAGGCGCGAAGGCGCGACAGAAGGCCAGTAAAGAGTACCTGATGAACTGGACCGGCATGTCCTACCCGGAGGGCCACGAGAACCACCCCGTGGTCTGGGTTTCTTGGTACGCCGCCCAGGCGTACTGCAAGTGGGCGGGCATGCGCCTGCCCACCGAGGCGGAATGGGAGCAAGCGGCCCGCGGACCCAACGGGCTCACCTTCCCGTGGGGCAACGCGTTCGATTGGCAGCTGTCGAACTCAGCCAGCTACTGGATGAGGCGCAATCTAATGACCAGCCAGCAGCGCAACGACGTGTTCTTCAAGCACTGGAACGCCCGGGGCGCGCCCCTCTGGACCCGCAAGGTCGGCAGCTACCCACGTGGCGCCTCCCCATTTGGCTGTCTCGATATGGCCGGCAACGTTGCCGAATGGTGCCAGGACCCTTATCTGAGCACCTTCTACCGGCAGAACAAACAACGGAAAAACCCAGTCAATCTGCGTCCCAGCTGGGGCCGTGTGATTCGTGGGGGGGCATGGCGCGATCCAGCAAGATCTCAGCGCACCGCCCACCGCAACACCAGCGGCGACAAGGCCTGTGATGGATGGCTGGGGTTTCGTGCCGCCAAGTAGCGCTGACCCCTACGAACACGCAGGATCTGTTCCACCCAGGCGATGCGGATCGCCTTTGTCCGTCAACGAAAGATAGACATCCTCCAGATCGACCTCTCGCAAGGAGAGGTGGATCAACTTCTGCCCGGCCTCGACCAACTCCGACGAGACCGCCGCCACCGCCGCCTCCGGCACCAGGGTCGCCAGCAGCCGGTCGCCGAAGCGCGTTGCCGTCCTGACGTGAGCCGAAGCTTCCAGTAACGCCAGAGCCTCCTCGATCTGGCCCACGACACCGATCTCCAGGTGGCGCTCAGCATCAACACCGGCCAGTGCTTCTGCGATCGTCCCCTCGAACAGCAACCGCCCTCGATCCAGAATACCGACGCGAGAGCACAACTCGGCCAGCTCGACCAGCTGGTGGCTCGAAATGAGGATCGTCTTGCCCATCGAGGAGAGCTCTCGAAGCAACTCGCGCATCTCCAGCCGACCCCGCGGATCAAGCCCCGACGCCGGCTCATCGAGCAACAATACCGATGGGTCGTGAATCAGCGTGCGGGCCAACGCGAGCCGCTGTTGCTGGCCGCGAGAGAGATCCTCCACGAGCGCCCCGCTCAGCGCGACCAGGTCGGCCAACTCGAGAATCTGGCCGACCACGCGGGCACGATCGTCCCGGGGAACGCAGTAGGCCGCGGCAAAGAAGCTGAGATACCCGCCGACGGTCATCTCCTCGTAGGGCCCTCGCTCATCCGGCATGTATCCGATCAGTGGCCGGGCTTTTTCGGGCGTCTTCACGACAGAGTGCCCACCGATGCGCGCATCGCCAACAGTCGGCTTCAACAAGGTCGCCAGAATTCTCAGCGTGGTCGTCTTGCCCGCGCCATTTGGGCCGATCAGTCCGTAGACCTCGCCGGCCCCGACCATCAGCGAGAGGTCATTGAGGACCGCCACCCGCCGATAGGTCATTCCCACCCCATCGAGGCGGATCATTGTGCATCTCGCAAGACAACGCCCCGCACGAAGACGATATTCTCACGCCTGAGCCCCTGCAGGTCGGGAAACGAGAGCAACGGCGAGAGGGTCGAGGCACGTGCAAACAGCACCCCCTGGCCCCGGTCAAGCACGCTGGACAGCGACCAGATATTCGGCACTCCGCCCCGCCGCGACGGGGCGCTGAAGCTCTCTCGCAGCAGCGCCCGGCACACGATCTTGTTCTGGAGCCGCGGACCGCTTTCCAACCAGGCCGAGAGTGGCTTTCCGTCGTCGAGTCGCAACTCGTTACGCCCCCGAGACAGGTCGGGCAGGAGATATACCCCTCCCGGCGTGACCAGCACAACGTCGCGCAGCCGTTCTTCGAGCGGATTGACCATCGTCAGATAAACCCCACCGTCGACCTCGCGGAAGCTAGCCTGCCAGCCCGTCGAGCCGACACCCGGACGGTGCACGGCCAGGATCAGCGGCTTCAGCGGCTGGGCCGGATCGACGCCAACCGCTCGAGCAACCTCGCGCTCCTGATACTGCTCGAAACGTCGCCAGACACAGCGGACCGGGTCTACCCGCACGCCACGGCCGTCGAAGGCCAGCGCAAACTGGCGGGTGTCCTGCCAGTGGTACACCCCACTCAGACGGCGATCGACCATCCAGTCCGCACTCAGGTCCTTCACGCACAGCGTGATCTGCAGCGGGCCCACACTGGGCAGTGCTCGGCGCCAGACCAGCGCCACGAGGGTAAACCCGACGACTCCCAGCGCCAAGCCGCTCAGCCCCCAAATCGTTGAAAGACGGCGGCGCTGCAAAAGTAACAAGGAGACCAGGCCCAGCGCATACAGCAGCGTGAAACCGAGCAGATGTCGATAAGGATACCCAGACCGTCCATGATGCCGCAGTTCCCGAGCAAACGCAGCCGCGACCGTATCGGGCTGCGCCCCCTGCGACAACTCGAGCGCCACCTGGCGCAGCTGATTGCTCGGTCGGAAGCAGTGACGCAAGATCTGGCTCCAGAATGCCTGTCCGCCCCGCCCAACCAACCAGGGGACCGACGCAGGCTTGAAGTGAACCGACAACACACGCCCTTGCCCCAGTTCATGAAACCCGATGAGGGGCGCAGATTTACTGCCCGCGAGCAAATCCGTCGGGGGTGGGCTGGTCGCAACGAGCTGGATCGTCCCCTCCGTCGGCGTCATCCGCTGACCTGCCCACCGACGTAGTTGGCCGCCCCCTATTCGGACCCGCCCAACGACCCTTCCCGCGACCAGCGGCCGCAGCAAGCCGATTGTTCGCTCCGGGTTCTGGTACAGCATAGCCACCGCACAGCCGCCCGAGAGCAACCAGAGCCGGAGTGCTCGACGCGCCTCCGCATCGAGATCGATCGGCTGGCGCAGCAGACATATGTCGACCGCCGACCAGCCAGCCCACCGATGTGGCAGTCTGGAAACAGCCTGTCTCAGATAGACCAAGCCCAGCTGCCGCAGGTGCGGCATCAAGGTCTCTGGCGGTGTCCCCAACGATACGACCAGCTTTTCGGAATCTCGCAGAGGCCTCCAGTTCAGCGTGCGGGTTTGTAACACGCGGGTCCCGTCGATCAATCGCAGCGACCAGACCTCCGCCGCCTGCGGCGATGGCAGGGTCAACTCGATCCTCCGCGCAGCGTCCTGCCCGACGCCGATCGTGCGACTAGCCAATACCTGACCGCCACCCGCACGCACCTCGACCCGCAAGGCCTTCGGCTTGCCGTCATGACGCACCAGTGCGAGGACAGCAACGGGCTGCGCTGCGCGAAAACGGCCCTGCCAGCCATGTTCTGTCCAGGCAAACCAACTCCGCTCGGCACGTGTATCGAGGCTCCCACCACCCAGCAGGAGCAGCACGAGCAGAGCGACGCGGGGCACTACTTGAACTGGTGCACGTTGTGGGCGCCCGGTACCTTGAGCAGCCGCTGCCGGGGATCTAGCTCGATTCGGATCGGCTTCCAGGGCACCCGGAACTCGAATTGCTGAGGGTTCTTGGTGATGGTCAGTCGCTCGATCTTCTTCGACGAGCCAGGTCCCTGGATCAACAACTCCACAGGTGTGCGGAACGGAAGCAACGGCTGCTTGGACTTCTTGGGCTGCTTGGGCTTCTTGCCATTGGCCGACTTGGACTCATCGACGAACACCTTGGTCGCTTTCTGGTGCAGCTCGAAGCGAACCTTCCAGACTGGGGCAGCCTTTTTCTCGGCCTTGTCGTCCTTCTCGGACTTGCCGTCCTTCTCGGACTTGCCGTCCTTCTCGGACTTGCCGTCCTTCTCGGCCTTGCCGTCCTTCTCGGCCTTGCCATCCTTCTCGGCCTTGCCATCCTTCTCGGCCCTGCCATCCTTCTTCTCCGCAGGCTCCTCCCGCGTGAGCGTTGCTGCACCCAGGTCGTAACGAACGCAGCCGATACCGTACACCCAGTCCTTGAAGAACTGCGTCAACTTCTTGCCCGAGACTTCTTCGCAGATCTTGCGGAAATCCGTCACCGTCGAGCCCTTCCAGCGAAAGCGAGACAGGTAGGTCGACAACGCCTTGCCAAAGGCCTGATCTCCCATTCGCCAGCGCAGCATGTGCAGCACCCAGCAACCTTTCATGTAGACGGTGGCGAAGTAGCCCGGCCCGCCGCCAAGCGCCTTGGCCAGGGGGTGCTCATAGAAGTTCCGCGTGATGTTGAGGTACAGGTCTCGGTACTTGTCGAGGTGCTCCTGCATCTTCTTGCTGCCCTGCTTGTGCTCGAGAAACAGCACCTCGGAGTACGTGGCAAACCCCTCCGAGAGCCACTGGCAGTAGCCCTCGACCCCGAACAGCGAGATCGGCACCTGGTTGCCCCACCACTGATGAGCCACCTCGTGCGCCAGTACCTGCAGAGGAACCTCCGCCTTCGTGAAATGAACGCTGTTGAGATACAGCAGCGAAGAAGGCCCGACACCACTGAAGGGCTGGGCTAGCCCCACCTCGGCAATCCACATCTTCTTGTAGGGGTAGGGGCCAAAACGCTCGGAATAGAAGCTCAGCACCTCCTTGGCCAGCTGGATCGTCTCACCCGCCTTGCTCCACGGCTTGAACGTCAGCAGGCGTAGGTCGACCTTGCCCCAGCGCAGGCTCTTCTCGGTGTACTTGCCGTAGGCCCAGTACAACCCGAAGATCGGCTTGTCCGCCTTCCAGGCGAACTCGACCTGCTTGCCGACCGACTTCTCGCCCACCTGCTCACCGAGAGAAACGACACGATATCCCCTGGGCACGCGGTAGCGAGCACTGAAAGTGAACAGGTCTCCCATCACGTTACTGGGATACCAACCGACATCCGCCATCGCAAAGCCGTCCTCCCCCAGCTTGACCAGGAAGATCGGCCCCAGCTTCGTCTTCGACTGATCCAGTCGGTACGTCAGGCCAATGGTTGCGGTCTTGCCCTTCTCGAAGGGCTTGTCCAGAAACAGCTTGAGCCGCTCCTCCTGGTGACCGTGCCGAATCTTTTTGCCCTCGAAGGTCACCTCCTTGATGCCGAACAGCATGCCCATGAAGAACAGCACGTCCTTGCGTGTCTTGCCGCCGTTGGTCAACTCGATGGACAGCTTGAAGTCGGCCGTCTTTCCGCTCGGATCGAAGGTGACCTGACA
>CAZANL010000066.1:5360-12860 GCA_964486115.1 uncultured Planctomycetota bacterium | reverse complement strand
GACCTGGCTCCGGAAAAGGAAGCCCAGCTGGCCGAGGAACACCAGCCGCTGCCCTTCAACAGACGCTTCACCTTCTACCATCCGGGCTTCAATCTGCGCTCCAGCGACCTCAACGCCCGGATCGGCTTGTCTCAGATGAGAAAAGCTGATCACGTGGTGGCCCGGCGCTGTGAGAACCATCGGATCTACCAGTCCAGGTTGGGTGAGGAGACGGGCCTTCACTGCCAGCGCAACGAGCGGGCCCAGATCTGTAGCATCTCGTTCGCCACGATCGCCCAGACCTCGGCTCAACGCGACCGGATCGCCAGCCTGCTGACCGAGCAGCAGATCGAGACTCGGCCCCTGGGCGGGGGCAACATGTCACGCCAGCCTTTCTGGGCTTCACGTTACGGGAGCATCGACTTCCCGATGGCTGACCGAATCCGCAGCACCTGCTTTCACCTGCCCAACCATCCGGGCTTGCAACCGGATGACATTCACCACATCTGCGATGTGGTACGGTCCGCGATGGCTGACCAATGAGCAGGCCCGACGCACAGCTGGACCTGCTGGTGGTCAACCCCGGGGGCCGCGAGCGCATCTACCAGTCACTCGGCCATTCGCTCGCTGCGATCGAGACCCCCGTCTGGTGCGGGATGCTGGCCGACTTCGTCCGTCGCGGTGGATACTCGGTCGACATCCTCGACACCAACGCCGAAAACATCGGCCCCCGACAGGCGGCGCAAGAGATTAGCGCTACTGCCCCCAGGCTGGTGGTGGTGATGGTCTATGGCCACAATCCATCGGCCTCGACGCAGGTCATGCCCGCGGCCAGCGAACTCTGCGAGTCAATCAAACAGCTCAACCCCGAGCAGCCGATCATGCTGGTCGGCGGGCATGTGGCGGCATTGCCCGGTCGCACCCTGGTCGAGGAGGCGGCCGACTACGTCTCTGCTGGCGAAGGGCTGTATACCACCCTAGACCTGCTGGCCGGCCTACGCGCTGGACGTCTGGACTGCCGCAAGGTCCGCGGCCTGTGGTACCAGCAGGACGGACAGGCCCATCAGACCGCTGCGGCGCCGCTGGTGGATGATCTCGACCGCCAGATGCCGCAGCTGGCCTGGGATCTGCTACCGATGCAGAGCTACCGGGCCCATAACTGGCACTGTTTCGGAGAACAGGACCTGGAGCGGCAACCCTATGCAGCCCTCTACACGACCCTCGGCTGCCCGTATCAGTGTAGTTTTTGCTGTATCCAGGCACCCTTCAAAGAGGCTGAGCTGGCCGCCGGCTACCCGGCGAGCCGCAACAGCTACCGCTTCTGGAGCCCCGCAGCAGTATTGAACCAGATCGACACCCTGGTCGAGTCTTACGGAGTGCGCAACCTCAAGCTGGCCGACGAGATGTTCGTGCTCAACCGTCGCCACGTCACCCAGATCTGCGACGGAATCATCGATCGAGGACACGACCTGAATATCTGGGCCTACGCTCGGGTGGACTCGGTCAACGACCGGCTGCTGGACAGGCTGCGGCGCGCCGGCTTTCGCTGGCTGTGCTTTGGCATCGAGGCCGGGACCCAATCGGTGCGAGACGGTGTCGGGAAGGGGATTGGCCAGCAACAAATCATCGATGCGATGGAGCGCGTGCGAGAGGCTGGAATTCACATCGGCGCCAACTTCATCTTCGGCCTCCCCGAAGACGATCTGGTGAGCATGCAGGCCACCCTCGATCTGGCTTTCCAGATCAATGCCGAATACGCCAACTTCTACTGCGCCATGGCTTACCCCGGCTCGCGATTGTATCGGCAGGCTCGTGAGCAGCAGTGGGCGCTGCCCGAGAGCTGGGGCGGATACTCCCAGCACGCCTACGACACGCTGCCCCTGCCCACCCGGCATCTGACAGCGGAGCAGGTGCTGGCCTTCCGGGATCAGGCCTTCCAGAGCTACTTTGGCAGCAGCCGTTATCTGGACCGGGTCGCCAGCACCTTCGGTCCGGAAACCGTGTCGCACATCACCCGAATGTCTTCCCACCCACTGGAGCGCAAGTATGACGGCCAGGCAAATCGGCAACGCGCTTGACGCAATGCCGGGCGACCGGCTGCCCCCCGAAGACCTCCCCCACCGCCTGCTCTCGATCGTCAGTCAGGGGCGCAACGATAGCTACATGGGTAACTTCACCTGGCGACTGTCCACCGTGATCAACAAACACGCCCGTAACCTGGTAATGCTGGGCGCCGAGCAAGACAGCGAGATCCTGATTACCGACTGGGGCAGCCGACAGCCGCTCCACCAGGTCCTCGATCTCAGCGACGAGGCCCGCCAGCTGGTCCGGTTTCTGCTCGTGTCGCCCGAGACGGCCAAGATCCACGACAAGGACGCCGGTTTCAGTGTGCCCCACGCACTCAACTGCGCGGGTCGCCGTGCCAGCGGAAAGTACCTGCTGCTCGCCGACTCCGACGTCTACATCCCGCAGGAGTCGATGGCCCGCTTGCTCAGCGGCCTGAGGGCTGGACGCATCGGGGACTACCCACTGGACGAGACGTTCTTCTGGGCTTCGAAGCGCCACATCCCCAACACCCTGGTCCAGCAGGAACCCACCCTGGAGCAGATCGACAAACATATCGAACACCACTGGACCAGCTACGTGCGGGAGCAGGTCAGCCTGGAGAACTTCCTCGGCTGCGGAGTGGCAATGTTGCAGACCCGGGAGATGTGGCACCAGAGCCGCGGACACGACGAGCGACTGATCTACTGGGGGTGGAACGACATCGACTGGCATCGTCGCCTGGTCACCCGCTATCGCTGGGACGACCTGGAGCGACTGGGGATGAAGATGTTCCACCTGGAACACTACGCCGATCGCTTCGGCAGCGGCCTGGATGAGTTGAAGAAGATCAACCGCAAGTCCAACCCGCAGACGGATCCGGCCGAGTTCGCTCCCAACCCGGATGACTGGGGTCTGGGCCAGGATGAGCTGGTGCTGGTCGACGGCCACGGACATCCCGTGGAGTGCGTGATCGGGTGAAGTTCTGCTCGAGCACTCAACTCGTGCCAGCCGTGCATCCAGGCCCAGCGGGCCTCCCGGCCGAGAGGCGGTCATCAGACCGTCGAGGCGCCGTGCGCACGGGAGCGGACCGGGAAGCTGAACAGATGATGAACTGGAGAATGTGATGCAGACGGTACTGGTCACCGGGGGAGCCGGATATCTGGGCTCGGTGCTGGTGGAGCAGCTGCTGCGGCGTGGCCTGCAGGTCACGGTGGTGGACAATCTGATGTACGGCCCCAATAGCCTGTTCGGATACTGCAGCCAACCGGATTTCAGCTTCGTGCGCGGCGACGTCAGGGACCGCGAGCTGATGGGGCCTCTGCTGTCCCGGCATCAGACCGTGCTGCCGCTGGCCGCCATCGTCGGAGCAGGACCATGCGACGCGGACCGGCAAACGGCACAGGCGGTCAACCTGGACGCGATTCGCTGGATGATCGACCAGCTGCGGCCGGACCAGCGGGTGGTTTTCCCGATGACCAACAGCGGATACGGCACCCATTCGGGAGAGGTCTACTGCACCGAGGAGACCCCGCTGGAGCCGATCTCCTACTATGGCCGCTCGAAGGTGGAGGCCGAGCAGGCGGTGCTGAGCCACGCCCAAGCGATTGCCCTGCGGCTGGCCACGGTGTTCGGACCCTCACCACGCATGCGCCTGGATCTGCTGGTCAACGACTTCGTCCACCGCGCGGTGGTGGACGGGTCGCTGGTGATCTACGAGAAGGACTTCAAGCGCAACTATATCCACGTCTCAGACGTGGCCGATTGCTTTTGTCACTGTATCGACCACTTCGAGGAGATGCGCGGAGAGACCTACAACGTCGGGCTAGACGACGCCAACCTGTCCAAGGAAGAGCTGGCGCTGACGATCAAGGAGCACGTCCCCTCGCTGTACATTCACTTCGCCGAGATCGGCTGCGACCCGGACAAGCGCAACTACATCGTCTCCAGTGACAAGATCAAGTCGCGCGGTTTCGTGGCCCAGCGCTCGCTCGACGAGGGAATCCGACAGCTGGTTCAGCTGGTCCGGATGCTCCCGCGGGCAGCCCACCGCAACGGCTGGTGACAGGCGTGCGTTCAGCGCTGTGCGTGATCCTCGCCGGGGGGCTGGGCACCCGCCTGCGAGCCGTGTCAGAGGGCCAACCCAAGCCGCTGGTGCGGGTGGCCGGCCGACCGTTTCTGGACCACCTGCTGGAGCGGTTGCGCAGCAGCGGGTACTCCCGGATACTGTTGTGCACCGGCCATCGCGCCGAGCAGATCGAGGCGCACTATGGTGACGGCACCGGGCTGGGAATGTCGATCCGCTACTCGCGGGAGCCCACTGCGCTGGGCACCGGTGGAGCACTGCGCCATGCCGCCGCTCAGCTGCAAGACGACGACCCCCTGCTGGTATTCAACGGTGACACCTACTGCGAGCTGGACCTGGGCTGCCTGCTGGAGGCGCATGCCGCCCGCCGGGCACAGGTCACGCTGGTAGCCTGCCGAATGAGCTCCACGAGCCGCTACGGCACGCTGGAGATGGACGACCAGCAACGCATTACCCGCTTTGTCGAGAAGTCCGGCCGAGATGGAGCCGGGCTGGTCAGCGCCGGGATCTACGCCATCAGCCGCCGCGTGCTTGACGGGATTCCAGGCGGGCACTGCTCCCTGGAGCGTGAGGTGTTCACCCCGCTCGTCGGTCAGGGCCTGTATGGCCACCCGATCGACACGCAGTTCATCGACATCGGCGTCCCAGAGGATCTGCAGCTGGCAGACCGGCTGCTCGGCGGACGTTGATGATCGCTCTACTCCAGCGCGCCTGGCGCCAACTGCTCAAGCGCTCGCTGAGGCTGATGGGCTACGACTTCCGCTTCTCACGCGCAAAGCGGCGTTCTGGAATGGGCCAGTGCTCGCTGTTCGATGAAGAGCAGATCATCTCGCGCTATATCGCCGAGCTCGATCCGGCGCACC
Organism: uncultured Planctomycetota bacterium; assembly: GCA_964486115.1. Classification (GTDB taxonomy): domain Bacteria; phylum Planctomycetota; class JACQVV01; order JACQVV01; family CAZANL01; genus CAZANL01. The sequence goes on along the minus strand of CAZANL010000066.1, from coordinate 7,889 downwards.
GAAACGCCGTCGACATCGGCGCGAAAGACGGCCTGGCAATGTCGAACACCTTCGCGCTCTACGAGCGGGGCTGGCAGGGGCTGGCGGTCGAGTGCCATCCGGCAGAGTTCTCCGAGCTGGCCTACATGTATCTTCCGCTGGAGCAGGTCCAGCTCAGCCGCTGCAAGGTCAAGCCCGACAACGTGATCGCCCTGTTGGCAGGCCATGAAGTGCCGAAGGAGTTCGGCTTTCTGAACCTCGACATCGACGGCTACGACTTCTTCGTGCTACAGCGCATCCTCTCCCAATATCGGCCGCAGCTGGTCTGCACCGAGATCAACGAGAAGATCCCGCCGCCGGTCCGCTTCACCGTCAACTTTGCCGAGGCCCACTGCTGGACCGGCGACCACTTCTACGGCCAGTCGCTGTCACAGCTCTACACGCTCTGCGAACAGTTCGACTACGCATTGGTCGAGCTACACTACGCCAACGCCTTCCTGATACCCCGGGAATCCTGCCCGCAGACGGGGCTCTCGCCTGAGGAGGCCTACCGAACCGGTTATCTGGAGCGACCAGACCGCCACCAGTTGTTTCCCGCCAACCACAACGTCGAACAGCTTCTGCATCTGCCGCCCGAGCAAGCGGTGGCCTTCATCGAGCAGCTGTTCGCCGAGTATCAGGGGAAGTTCACATGCCTGATTTAGAGGACGCAATGGGACCTGAGCCAATAGACACCGACCTGCCTGATATCGATGACCTGACCCGCCGGTTCGCCGAGTCTGGTTTCCTCTGCCTTCCCGGCCTGATCGGCCGTGACACCGCCGAGGCCATGGCCACGCTGGTCTACGGCGAACTGGATGGCTGGAAGCGTCGCTGGATGACCAAGACCGGCGTCGACTGGGAAGATCCAGCGGCAATCACCGCCTTCCTCGAGCCCATCCTGTCCGGTCCCGACGGCCTGCAGGTGCTGGATGGAGACCTCCAGCACCTGGCGCGCGGCGAGCTGCCTCTTCCCACCCGACTCCGACCCGCGCTGAAGGCCGTCGCCCACGTCGAGCCGCTGACCCGGGTTCTGCAAGCCCTGCTCGGTGAGGCAGGCCTGCGGATGCACAACCCGCCGTCAATCAGGGCGAGCGTGCCCAACCTGAGCTTCGGTAATGTCCCGCCGCACCAGGACTGGGCCTACAATCGCCACGTGGCGCGCTTCGTCACCGTGTGGATCCCGCTGTGTGAGATCAACGACGACTGCGGAGGCGTCGACCTTTACCAAGGCTCCCATAGCGTGGGGCCCGTACCGCATGGGCCCCACGGCCCGATCTGGAAAAACACGGTCGACCCCGACCTGGACCTGTCAGCCTATCCTCACCGCCACCTGCCCATGTCGCCGGGAGACGCGCTGCTGTTTTGCCCGGAGCTGCTTCACGCTTCGCATCCCAACCGCTCGGACCGGGTCCGCTGCAGCATCGACTACCGATTCTTCGCCGCCTCGACCCCCACGAGCAAACACTGCTACGATCCGACCTCGAGGACGGTGATCCCGCCACCGGGTGATCAGCGATGACACAACAGCTACGCCGGGTTTCACGGCGCCAGTGCTGGTGCGGCGGCGAGCTCGGGCCGTTCGAATGGCACGAGAGCTACTCTCTCTGTCAGGACTGCGGCTGCTACGTCAACCACCGCCCTCCAGCGCCGGAGGAGTTGACCCGGGTCTACGGACTGGACGCCTACTGGCGCGAAAAACAGACCCAGATGGGGTTTCCAACCATCGAGGACCGAGCCGAGCTGTACCGCCAGGACGGTCGGCTAGACCGCTGGCTGGGCCTGATCGGGCGGTACGCCCCCTCCGGTGGATCGGTGATCGAGGTCGGTTGCGCACCCGGTGTATTGCTGACCGAACTGAATGAACGGGGCCACACCTGCATCGGAGTCGAAATCAATCCCTTGGTCGCTGACTGGCTGCGAGATCAGACCAGCCTGGACATCCGCGCCGGCGCGTTTCCAGGAGTCGAGCTGCCGGGCTGTGACGTATTCTGCTCGTTCGACTGTCTCGAGCACAGCCCATGGCCCGATCGCTTCCTCAGAGCGGCCGCCGACCTGCTGCCGGCAGGCGGAACGGCGATCATCCAGACCGCGATAGACCGCTATCAGCACGTGCCGCCGTTCGGTTGCCGCCAAGACATATTCGACGACATCGAGCACCTGTTCCTGTTCAGCGATGAGGCGATGGCGAGACTCGGCCGACAGTCCGGGCTCGAGTTGATCGATGCCAGCCAGGCGCTCTGGATCGCGGGTGAAATCTGCGTCTACCGAAAGCCCCGATGACGCTGGCCTTCCACACGATGAGTGACCCGAACTGGACCGGGGGAGAGATCTACCTGCGGAACCTCATCGGAGCGCTGCAGGCCACACATGGTTCGCGCCTACCCCTCTCGCTGCTGGCGCCCGCCGGCTCCAGCCTGCCGGAGGAGCAGCCGCTGGATCGGGTGCTGCGCTATCCGATGTCCCGACCCGGCTCGCCTGAGTTCTTTGTCCGCAAGCTCACCAAACGCT
>CAZANL010000066.1:4575-5350 GCA_964486115.1 uncultured Planctomycetota bacterium | reverse complement strand
GGACCTCAACGTGGCCGGTGTGCTACGCCGCAATCGGATCAGTCTGGTCTTCGGTTCGATGCTCGCATGGCACATCCCCGGCGTCGCGACACTTGCGATGCTGCCCGACTTTCAGCACCGCAACTATCCTCGGTTGTTCACGGCCGAGGAGCGGGAACGCAGAGATCACCAGTTCGCGATGTGCGCCCAGCTAGCCACGCGGATCGTACTGCTATCCCACAGCGCCGCCGCTGACCATGCCCGCTACCTCCCAGCGTTCTCTCACAAGGCGCGCGTCCTGCAGCCGGTCTGCATGCTAGCGCCAGGAGTATTCGCGGAAGGGCCCGAGCCGCTGATCCGGCGCTACGATCTTCCCGAACGGTTCATCTTCTGTCCCAACCAGTTCTGGCAGCACAAGAACCACCAGCTGGCCTTCGAGGCGGTGCGGATTCTGCGCGACAGGGGAGTCCAGGTCCACCTGGTCTGCAGCGGCAACCCGACCGATTACCGCCATCCCCAGCATTACCCGGCACAGATGAATTGGATCGAGAGCCAGGGGCTCTCCTCCCACATCCGACACCTGGGCCTCGTGCCACTGACCGACGTCCACCAGCTGATGCGCCAGAGCCTGGCGGTCTTCAGTCCGTCGCGACACGAAGGCTGGGGCATGGCGGTCGACGAAGCCCGATCGATCGGCAAGCGGCTGCTGCTTTGATAGTTAGAGGGTCTTGTTGTTAAAGATTGTAGTTTTTCCGGTTTATTTTTGGCTCTGGATGCCTGTCTTTTTGGCCTTATG
>CAZANL010000066.1:0-4565 GCA_964486115.1 uncultured Planctomycetota bacterium | reverse complement strand
AAGCCCGATCGATCGGCAAGCGGCTGCTGCTTTCCGAGATCCCGGCGCACCGGGAACAAGATCCACCCAATGCCCGCTACTTCGATCCCGATGATGCCGAGGGGCTTGCGGAGGCGATGGCCTGGATCGTGGCGGTGGCAGAACCCGGACCTGACCCTCGAATGGAGCACCAGGCCCGCCAGAATCATGCCGCCCGCATCGCATGCTATGCCCAGGGCTTCCTCGAGGTGGCGCAGGAAGCAATCAGCGAAGTCCGGGTCGACCGGGCCCCAGCTGCTAGGTCTGTACCCGACTGATCTTGCGGAAGAGCAGATGAGCTCTGCGGGACTCGCATGAGGCCGAGCAAACCGAGCATCGCTCCCGAAGACCGCCACCCGGGGTCTCGTGCTTCGCCCCCTGCGCCGGACGCGATCTGACCCGAGCCGGACCCCAGCGCCGGTGGTCCACTCTAGCGGAAGACAAACTCGACGCTCGTGACATGTCCTGGGGCCGGGCACCCCTACTCGGCCGCAGCCGACATGCCGGCTGGAAACTCCGCCGAAGATCCTGTTGATTCCCGGACCCGGTCATGCCAGCCTGCTACCTGAACAGGGTCGGCGCACGCTGTCAGCCATGCCATTGTGAAGGCTACCGGGTAAAGAGATCGGTGAATATGACCGATAATACAGGTAAATGAAGGTCTTGCTCATCCGCAGCGCCAGCGTGTCTCAGTGCCGGCGGCAGATCGAACGTGTACTGTCGGAGTACCCAGGCGCATCGATCGACATCCTCGGCCAATCCTCGGTCCGCGACGAGCTGGAGCGACCTGAACTGGGACGCTACTGGCCGTATGACCAGGCTCGCTTTCGGCTCTCCCGACTGCTGTCGTGGCTGCCGGAAATTCGACGCCAGCGCTACGATCTGATCCTGATCCCGGACAACGGGATCCGGGGGCTGTCCTATGCCCCGCTGGCTCGCTTCGCCTTGCTCTGCGGGGCGCCCGATATCCGCTTCGTCGCGCAGAACGGCGCCAGCTGGACCTGGAGCTGGACCCAGGCCCTGGCCAGCCTCGGCCTCTCGGCCCAGCTCTGCGGAGTCCGCCTGCTGGCCTTTGCGCGCATCCTGATTGCCGTGCTCCGGGCCTGGGCCGTTCGCGGACGCGGCAAGGGCGTCTGTCTCGTCGGCCGCTGTGCGAGCAGCAACTTCTCGACGCGAGTGCGGGTCACCTACCTGGCGCCTCAGCTCGAGGCACTGGGGATCGCCAGCCGCCAGTACTACCCGGCAACCCCGGATGAATGGCGCACCGAGCAAGCGCTGTGTCGCGGACCACTGGGCGACAGCCGCTACGAGTTGCTGCTGTGGGGCAAGTACCTCCGATCCCGACTGGCCGCGCTGGTCGAGGGCTCCCGCCGGGGTGCAATCTACATCGAGAACGAAGCCCTGTGCATTCACGCGATGCCGCCGCTGATCGAGATGCTCGCACTGTGGATCGTGCCCCGTGTGATCTTCGAGCTGGACGACGCCTACTTCCACGATCCGCGCTACGCCCACTGGCTGGCGCGGCTGTACCGGCGCGCCGATCTGGTGGTCGTCTCAGGGCCCCACCTGCAGGAATTCGCCGAACGCCACGCACCCAACGTCGCACTGGTTCCGATGGGCATCGAACTACCTGAGGGAGCCCCTCGACGCAGCACGACTGCGGATCGTTTGATCCTCGGCTGGAGCGGTTCGGCAGGCTCCTTTGCGGACCTGCAGGCCATTCAGCCGGCACTCCGCGCCTTCCTCGAACAGCACCCGCATGCCCAGCTGGAGGTTGCCTCGGGCCAGGACCCCGTCGACCTGCTCGACCTGCCCTATCGGTTCGTGCAACTGGAGGACGGGCGGGAACTGGAGCCGCTGGCTCGCTGGGACATCGGCCTGGTGCCGACCCAGGACACACCGTTCAACCGCGGCCGCTGCGTCTACAAGTTGCTGCAGTACCTCGCCGCCGGAGTCTGTCCACTGTCGAGCGTCGTCGGCGACAATCTGGGCTACTTCCTGCCAGGCTGGAACCTGATGATGGTGGCCCATCCGGACGAGTGGGCCGAGCGGCTCACGCTACTGGCCAATGACCCCCACCTGCGTCATCGGCTGGTGTCTCGCGGTCAGGCGGTATTGACCATCCAGTTCGACCAGCGGCGCCTGGGGCCCCGGCTGGCTGGCGCTGTGGCCGAGCGGGTCGCATGATCTATCAGTGTTACTTCGCCGAGGGCCAGCAGGCCCGCCTGTTCGACAGCCCGCTGTATCGCGGTTTTGGACTCGAACCGTCGCTCAATCCAGAGCTGACTCGCAACTGTCCCGAGCTGCTGACACAACAAAGCCGCACCGCGCTGACCGAGTACGCCGCAATGCTGCACCTGTGGCGCAATCCGAGGGACACGGACAGCTGGATCGGGTTCACCTCCTATCGTCAGCTGGACAAGTTTCCGAGCCGCTTCGTTCAGGACGACCTCGGTAAGATCCTCCAGCTTCTGCACAGCCATGACATCCTGGGCTGGGGGTTCTACCGACTACGTAACGCCACGACAGGGCAGCCCGGCTCGGTAGCCGAGATCAGTGAGACCTGCCATCCAGGGATCACCTCGTTTTTGATCCAGCTGCTGGACAGATTCGAGATCGAGCTGCCGGCCGCTTACTTCACCGAGGACGTGGGTCTGTTCGCCAACTACTGGATCGCCTCCAAGGGCACGTTTGGCCGCTTCATGGAGTGGTCCTACCCACTGGTCGCCTGGTGCATCGAGCATCGACAGACCGACGACTTCCTGGGCAGAACCCCCAAGTCGATCGGCTATACCGCCGAGCGCCTGTTCATCGTCTGGTATCTGCTCACCGGACGCGACCCGGCGAACCTGGGCGTCCTCGACTTGCTCGATTTCCGCGACACCGGAGCGGCAACCCGTATCGACTCACTCCTCGGAGTGCCCCGGTGAACCGCCTGCCAGGCTGGATCGGCTGGATCCCCGCGCGGGGAGGCTCGAAGGGGGTGCCACGCAAGGCCTTGGCCGACCTGGGGGGCGTGCCGCTGATCGCCTGGACCATCCGAGATGCGCTGAACGCCTCGTTCGACAAGGTCCTCGTCTCGACCGACGACCCCGAGATCGCTGACGTCGCCCGGACGTGGGGTGCCTTCGTGCCAGAGCTGCGCCCGGCACACCTGTCTGGTGACCATGCCAACCTGACACATGCTCTCGAGCGCTCGCTACGGCTGCTCAGCTCGGACAGCTATCAGGCCACCACAGTCTGTGTTCTCTCACCGACCAATCCGTTCCGCCAGCCGCAGCGACTCGAGAACGCGCTGACCCGTCTGGCCACCGACCACCGCCTTGGCTGTCTGCGCTCGATGGTCCCCTGCCGGCCCCATCCGGCGGACTGCGCCACGATCAACCGCGAGGGCGCGATCCGCCCCATCATCGCCCCGCGGGTTCCCGTCGGCCAGGAAAGCCTCAGCTTCAATCTGTTTCATCTGGTCCAGGAACCCGAACAACGAGTCGAGGCGGTCCTGCTGGACTCGATCGAGGGTACCGACATCGACGAACCCCACGACCTGCTGCGAGCACGCGCGATCCTGGGCGCCGGCTTGACGCCCCAGCTCGCGCCGGTGCTCAGGGCGTTGGCGATCTGATGCGGACCCTCCACTGCGCCGGCTCGCTCGGATTTCAGACCGTTCTCGACCGGTTGAGCGTCACACCGGGCTCGGTGATCATCCGCAACGAGGATTTCCCCCTGGTCAGCGAGGCAACCGTCGTCGCCGCGGTAAGACTCCACCAGGAAACCGGCGGCATGCCGGTGATCAGTGTACGGGAGGCGGCCCACCATCCCTGGCGAGCGTTCGACCTGACCGACCCCCAGGCACCGACCCACCTGCTAGACAGCTCGGACATCCAGCGGGGCCGCCGCCAGGACATGCCAGCGGTCTACGAACCGGTGACCGCAGTCATCGTGATTCGGGGAGAGGACCTGACGCGCCACCGGGAACTCTACACGGCGGGCGGGTTCCGGCCGCTACGCCTCAGTCAGACCGAGGCACTCCGTCTGGACGGACCCATCGAGAGGGCCATCCTGGCCGAGCTGGGCAGCAGCACGCCCGCTTGAGGCTGCTGGGCGGATCTGCGCCCCACTCGGACACCCCGCGTCACCCGCCGATCGTTTGCCCCATTCAGCGGTCTGCTCAGTCCTGAGGATACATCTCGTCGCGTCGCACAGGCGGATCACATAAATGGCATCGACCGGCAGGTGGGCCCGCTCTCGACGACGACGATCTCAGCCAATCCAATTCGGCCGTCGGAGAGACACTCTCCGGGCGGTCAGGGCAGTTGCTCCATCATCCCACTCGCCGGGTCGATCACCTCGCGGATGTCGGAGGCCGATCGGCCCTCTCGGTCGTCCAGGATACGGTCCAGATGGGGCCTTCCAAGCGGAGCAGGACCATATTTGCGGTACAGCCGAGCAATCGCCCAGGCGCTGTCGATCACTCGCCAGCTGCTCTCGTAGAGCGCGGCGAAGGCCGCCTCCGCCACAGCCAGCTGGGTGGCAGTTTGTGCAGCTAC
>CAZANL010000065.1:12632-12889 GCA_964486115.1 uncultured Planctomycetota bacterium | reverse complement strand
CCTCGATCACGGTCGGCAACTCTCGCCGCAGAATCCGGCGCACTTCACGAAGGTAAGTCAACACCCGATGGATCGGGTTGCTCGGCAAGCACGGACTCTTGATCGTCTGCACCGTCGCACCAAAAAGACGGGTCCGTGCAGTGCGGCGCCCCGGCACGATGATCAGATGCGATTCGACCTCCGGGTGCTCGGCGAAGTACCGCGCCTTTTCGATGAGGTATGTATTGACCCCGCCCTCACCGCCATCCAGATAGAGT
>CAZANL010000065.1:6281-12622 GCA_964486115.1 uncultured Planctomycetota bacterium | reverse complement strand
TCAGATCGCAGATACGCACCCGGACATCTTAACCACAGGGCGCGGACTGCGCTAGCAGAGTGGTCACCCAGATCATCCGCTACCCCCAGAGCGCACGCAGGCTCATCCTGGGGTGCGCGGCAGAGCAGGCGGGTCGTCCATGAGCCGAACCGACGGCCCGAAACCTCGGTGAGCTGCCACAGAACCTGCAGGGCATCGCGAAAGAGGCAGTCTTTGACACCCCGAAGGGCCAGTGCTAGTCTCTCAATCCACAGATCCCGATTAGAGTCACCCATCCGTGAAACTACTAATATTCCTCTCCGGAGCCTGCCTGGGCACCGTCATTGGTATCCTCATCGGCTATCAGGTCATAGACGACCAGCTGCGCGAGAAAACCCAGCTAAAGCAAGCCGAGCAGGGACACGCCCACTCAAAGACAACACCTCCCGCGGACCCACCGACAACCAACCCCAAGCACCAGCCGGATTCTGTCCGCAAGATGCTGAACAAGCTTCAAGAGTATGTCCGCCAGAACCCCGACGATCCCGAAGGTTGGCACAATCTGGCCAAACCCTACCGGGAGATCGGCCGATGGGCTCAGGTCGTGACCTTTCTCGAAAAAGCCATGGCCCTGAAGCCAAAAGACCCTGTATTGCTCAGCGACCTGGCGGAAGCGTACCACCACGAAGGCAAGGACACGAAAGCGCTCGAACTGTTCCGCCAGGCTCTGCAGATAAAACCGAAAGACGAGGCTGCGGGCTGGGGGCTATCCCTGGTGCTCTACCGAGCGGGCGAGTATTCCCAGGCGCTGGAACAGTTGAAAAAGCTCGATAAACACACTCAGTCGAGTGAGATCAAGCGACGCATCAAGGCCCTGCGCGCGACGATCCAGAGCAAGAAGAAGGACTGAGGGGGGCTCGGGCGACCACGCTCGACAACGCCCGGCAGACTTCAGGTACCAGCAGGACTCCGCAAGATGGCGCACTTCGAAGACCATCAGCATCTCCAAGTCCTGAAAATTCACCAGCTCGGCGCACACAGCCAGGTCCACGCACAGCCGCTCGACCACGGCGGAATCGGCCGGCCCTCGGATCAACCGCGTCATGGGAACCGCCGGCGGCCACTCCCGCCCCATCGGGAAATGAGGCGGTACTCAGGCGACCCAGCCGGCCTCTCTCCATCCGACGCGGAAAAGGCCTCGTTGTCAGTCAGCGGCAAACTTGCCATAATCACCCGCCCAATGAGCACCTTACGTCTGTACGGTCTGCTGATTCTCCTGGCCTCCCAAGGGGGCTGCGCAAGCCACAGGAGCATCAACGACATGACATTCAAGACGGTCTGGCAGACTGCCGTCGACGTTCTTCACCGGCGCGGCAAACTCGTCCGGTCGGACCGCAAGAGGGGACTACTACGTCTCGAACAATCCCCCTTTTATCCCCACCAGGGAATGGTCGATGAGTTGATCCGCCCCAACCAGTCTGCTCCGTTTCACCAAAACCGCACATTTGTCGAGGCGCAGGTCGAGCAGATCACCGAGACGCAGGTCGACCTCTCGGTCTATGCCTGGACCGAGTACCGGGCCTTCAGCCGCCGCTTCGACACCGACCACGAAGGAACCTTACAGCAAGCGGTGTTCACCGACATACTGGGCGAACTGGCACACCAACGTCGTCGTCAGGGGGTCGCCACAGAGCTCGCGACCACCCGCGCTCGAGCGACGGCCAAGGTCATTCCCGGCATGGTCTTCGTCCCTGCCGGCCCGTTCGTGATGGGTGACTCGCAAGGGCACCCCGACGAAGGCCCCGTACACGGTATCGATCTTCCGGCCTACTACATCGACCGGTTCGAGGTGACGGTCGCCGAATACAAGAAGTTCATTCGCGGGGGTGGATACCGCAATCGGAAGCACTGGTCGGAGGCCGGCTGGAAGTGGCGCGTGGACTACGACGTGAGCAAGCCCAAGTCCTGGTCCAGCAAGCTCCGTGACAACCTGCCGGTCTTCGGCGTCTCCTGGTTCGAGGCGCAAGCTTACGCTCGCTGGACCGGCAAGCAGCTACCGACAGAAGCTCAGTGGGAAAAGGCGGCTCGGTTCACTCTGCCTAGCCGCTATCCGTGGGGCAACACGATGATCGACGAGGTCAACTGCCTCGGCCAGTCGGTATATGGCCCGATCTCGGTGACTGATTTCCCGCGGAACGTGTCGATCGTCGGCTGCCATCAGATGAGCGGCAATGTCTCGGAATGGTGCCGCGACTGGTACGAGGAGGACGCGTACCGCCGATCAAACAGGAGCACCCCGAAGAACGGCGTTTACAAGGTGCTGCGCGGCGGTTCCTTCTTCGACCTGGCAGACGCCAGCCGGGTCAGTTTTCGCGACCGCTGCAAACCGGGGTATCGCGCAGTCTCGTTCGGCTTCCGCTGTGTGCGTGAGGTCACTCCGTAGTGGCGGCGACCGAAGAGGAACGGCTGTTCCGCCGCATCATCACGCAAAACGACATCCTCACGCCAGAGCAGATGGCCCGCTGCGAGCGAATCCAGAAAACCGAGAGCAAGGGCAAGAGCCGGATCAAGCCGCTGGTGATCGTCTGCATCGAGCAGGGACTGATCGACGACAAGCTGCTCCAGCACATCCTGGATCTGGAAGAAGAGCATCGCGACGGCGCAACGGACTGCAACCGCGACTTGCTCTTCGGCGAAATCGCCGTCGCCCGGAACTTCTGCACAACCAGGCAGCTGAGCGAAGCATTCCGTAACCAGCGCAAGGCCAAGGGCAAGCGCCGCCGGATTGGCCAGGTTCTGGTCGAGATGGGCTACCTGACTGCGTACCTGGTCTCCCAGGTGCTTCTGGTACAGGGCAAGCGGGTGGGGATTTGTTCGGACTGCGACGCCAGGTTCAACATTTCACACTTCACGCATGAGAAGGACTACCACTGCCCACGCTGCGGCAGCATCCTGACACTCATCGACTCGTCGGTATTCGAGGTCGAGCGGGAGTCCCTGATCTCCAGCCTGTTGACCGAAGCGCCAGAGGTCAGCGGCAACCTGGTCGGTGATCTGATCGACGGCTACCAAGTCGTCGAGCTGATCGGCGAAGGTGGAATGGCAGAGGTCTACAAGGCCTATCACTCCCGACTGCGTCGCACACGCGCACTCAAGGTGATCAAACTCGGGCAAGACGTGGCGAGATTCATCCGAGAGAGCCAGGCGGCCAGCAAGGTGCGCCACAACAACATCACCCAGATTTACGAGAGCGGCAAACACCGGGGCCGGGACTACTTCTTCATGGAGTTGGTTCATGGCGACACGCTCAAGACCTGGATGCGGAGCGTACCGATCCCGTTCGACGACGCGGTGGAACTGGTTCGACAGATCACCTTCGGCCTGGCAGTTGCCCACCACGCTGGCATCGTGCACCGAGACGTGAAACCATCCAACATCCTGGTGGATCGAACTGGTGGCAGCATCTGCGCCAAGTTGACCGATTTCGGTATCGCCAAGGGAGACAACGAGACCTCGTTGACCGGCACAGGCCAGATCGTCGGCACAATGAAATACCTCTCTCCGGAACACATCGAGGGCCAGGACCTGAACGGGCGTGCCGACATCTTCTCGCTTGGCATCCTGTGCCACGAGTTGTTTACCGGGCGGGAACCCTGGGACGTCGACTCCAAGCTGGGCTATCTGTTCACCAATATCAAGGAGCCCGCCCCACCGCTCTCCTCCCGCGACCCTTCCGTTCCGGTGCCACTCGACCGAATCGTGGCGCGAATGCTGGAGAAAGACCCTGGGCGACGACTCGATGCACCGACGCTGCTCGACGACCTGACCCTGCTGCAGAACCACCTGGCCAACGGCGTGCCACTGCGCAACAACACCAACCCTCTTTCCACTTTTTACGCCTCGGCATCGGGCCGCCTGATGCGCCGGCTCAGCGGCTTGTTCCGACGAATCGACGCCCAGCCGGATGAGTCCACTACAACGATCAAGCGCCCACCGTCGTCCCAGCCAAGAGACCGCCAGGACAGCATCGACCCGGAAAACGCCCGGGCCGAGTTCGAGTATGCGCGTCGGCTGGACAAGAAGGGGGAACTGGTCGCCGCGCAACGCTGCCTGCAGAACCTACTCAAACGCCTGCCCGACAAAGAACGCATGAAGACCGATACAGAGGAGTACCTCAAGCGGCTCGACCGACGAATCGAAGCGCTGCTGAACGAAGAGCATTCGGAGGTGACCGTCCAGCCCATCGATCGGGACCTGACCGAGGTATTGCTCAGCGACTCGCGGAAGATCGTGCAGAACCACCCCACGAACAGTGTCCAGGTAGCCCAGGAAGGAATGGTAGTCCTCAAGACCTTCGTCGACAACCTGCGCCGCATCGAAGACTACGATCGGGACATCTTCCGCCTCGACGAGATCCTGTCGCACGTCGACGTGACCAGCCTGACCCCCGACGCAGCAGAGGAGCTGGCCCACACTCTTTACCAGCTAGCCCGTTTCTTGACTCGTCACAAGCGCGCCGAGGAGGCGAGACCACGCTTGTGGGACATCATTCAGAAATTCCCCGAAACGAAAGCCCACACCAAGGCGCTAAAGCTGATCGTCAAGTTCGAGAAGACGACCGGGATGGTCTACATCCACCCCGGCCCGCTTGTGCTCGATAACCCGATCAAGGGGGCGCCAAACTTCATCGATCCGTTCTTGATCGACGAAACGCCGGTCACCAACCTGCAATACAAATCTTTTCTCGACGAGACCGACTATCCCCCACCGGTGTACTGGCGCGACGGATCCTATCCGCTGGGCAAAGCGTCTCATCCCGTCGTCGGGATCAGCTACTTCGACGCTCTGGCCTATGCCGACTGGTGCGGCAAACGGCTTCCGACTGAATTCGAATGGGAGCGGGCGGCCCGAGGAGAGTTGCAGGTGCCCTATCCCTGGGGCGAGAGTTTCGAGCAATCACGGGCCAACACCCGGGCATCCGAGCTGGGCCAGACCACACCGGTCGATTCCTATCCAGACGGCAAGAGCACATCCGGCTGCCTGGATATGTGCGGGAATGTCTGGGAGTGGACCGACTCCTGGTATGACGGCAAAGCACGTCAGCGCGTTCTGCGAGGGGGAAGCTGGTTCAGCTACCCCGAGTTCGCGACGATCTGCTTCCGCAACTTCGAGCTGCCCAAGACCCGTCGGCGAGACTACGGTTTCCGCTGCGTCCGCGGCCTCGATCGCCAATGAAACTGATCCTCGGCATCGACGAAGCGGGACGGGGGCCGGTACTCGGCCCGCTGACAATGTGCGGCGCGCTGATCAGTTCCGAGCGCGAGCAGGAACTGGACTCTCTCGGCGTGGCGGACTCCAAGCAGCTATCACCGGCCAGGCGGGAGACGCTGTTCGGGCAACTGCAGGAACTGCTGACCGACTCGATGATCCTCTCCTTTTCACCGGGGAAGATCGACGAGTACCGCGAGCGCAATCAGCTAGATCAGCTGGAAGCACAGGGTGCCGCTCAACTGATTCGAAGCCTCTCCCCTCGCGTGGCCTACATCGACGGACTGGGGCCCGGAGGCCGGCTCTACCGAGAGCGCATCGAGACCCTCCTAGCCGGCCAGGAGGTGGACCTGGTCGTCGAAAACAAGGCGGACGAGCGCTACCCGATCGTCTCCGCCGCAAGCATCTTGGCCAAAGTGACGCGAGACCGCGCCATCCAACGACTTGCCGACGAGCACGGGCCAATCGGCTCGGGCTATCCAGGCGACCCCCACACCAGACGCTTCGTCGCCCAGCTGGTCGAACAAGGCCAACCGCTCCCGGACTTCGTGCGCAAGAGCTGGGCCACGGTCAAGAACATGGCGGATCGCCAGGGACGGCTCTTCGAGGATCTCTAGTGGGCCAGGCTCAAACCGGTTTTTTATTGGATGCGACTCCGATGGCTGACGAAAGGCTGTTCGGGTGAAGGATCGAACGAAACGCGTCGAAGACCTCGCTGGACGCGCTCCTCACGTCACGCCAGGCGCGCCGCTGCAAGTCGACCTATTCATCCCCTGCTATGTCGACCAGTTCCTGCCCAGCATCGGCCTGGCGACCCTGCGCTTGCTACGAGAACTCGGCTGCGAGGTGCGCTATCCCGCGGGACAGACCTGCTGCGGTCAACCGGCCTGGAACGCCGGCTGCAAGGAGCAAGCAAACCAGCTGGCCCAGCGACTGAGCCGTGTGTTCGATGGCGAAGCGCCGATCGTCGTACCCTCGGGCTCATGTGCCGCAATGGTCCACGAAACCACGTCTCTCGGAGATCGGGTTGTGGAACTGTCACGCTTTCTCGATCAGCAAGGCGCACGGATTCAGGCCCGGTTTCCTCATCGGGT
>CAZANL010000065.1:462-6271 GCA_964486115.1 uncultured Planctomycetota bacterium | reverse complement strand
GGCCCAGAACCCCGCCGGTTACTGACAGCGGTCGGAGGAATCGAACTGGTCGAGCTGCCCAACGCTGCCGAGTGCTGCGGGTTCGGGGGGGGATTCAGCGTCGACTTCCCCGCCGTTTCTGCGGGAATAGCCGACGCCAAACTGACCGCCGAGGTGGACTACCTGGTCACCACGGAACCCTCTTGCCTGCTACACCTGGCCGGACGAAGAGCACGTCTGGGCAAGGGCCCCCGGCTGCTCCACATCAGCGAAGTACTGACCGCCGATGACTGACCTACAGCGACAGATGGCCGCCGGCACATTCGAAATCGCCCAGGTCGCCAACATCCGCGCCGCCACCGCCCGCGCTGTCAGCCACCGAGCGGTCCGGGTCTCCGAGATTCCCGACTGGGAGGAACGACGCCGTCAGGCCAACGCAATCAAGACCCACACCCTGAATCGGCTGGACCATTATCTGGAAATGCTCGAACGAGAACTCACCGAGCGGGGAGCAACCGTCCACTGGGCTGACGACGCCGAATCGGCCCAGCGCATCATTCTGGATATCGCGGCCCACCACGGCGTAAAGAAGGTCATCAAGAGCAAGAGCATGGCCGGGGAGGAAATCGGACTGAACCATGCGCTGGAGGCCGCGGGCATCACCCCGGTCGAGACCGACTTGGGGGAGTATATCGTCCAGCTGCGAGAGGAGCCACCAGCCCACATCATCGGCCCCGCGATGCACCTGTCACGCGGACAGGTGGGCCAGTTGTTCGCCGCCAAACTCGGTGCGGACGCGACAGCGGACGCTCCCACGCTGACCCGTGTCGCACGGGAAGCGCTGCGCCGCGACTTCCTCGAAGCGACGATGGGATTCTCAGGGGTCAACTTCGGCATTGCCCAGACGGGCACGCTGGTCATCGTCGAGAACGAGGGGAACGCCCGGCTGTCTACCGGAATGCCCCCGGTACACGTCGCGCTGATGGGAATCGAAAAGGTCCTTCCACGACTGGCCGACCTATCCCTGTTCCTCAGCCTGTTGATTCGAAGCGCAACCGGTCAGAAGATGACCAGTTACGTGCAGCACCTCTCGGGCTCACCGGACCGAGCGCTGCATGTGGTATTACTGGACAATGGTCGAACTCGCGTGCTGGCCGACCCAGAGCGCCGCGAATTGCTGGCCTGCGTGCGCTGCGGAGCCTGCCTCAACGTCTGCCCGGTCTACCGGGCAGTCGGCGGCGGGCATCCCTACGGCTGGACCTACTCCGGTCCAATCGGCGCCGCGCTTGCGCCCCTGATGGGGCCTGGTAGAAGACACCCCGATGCCAGCTCGCTCTGCGGAGCCTGCACCCGGACGTGTCCGGTCGGAATCCAGCTTCACCGGCACTTGCTCGAACAACGCGCGCCCACACGAACCAAGCGCTGGCTGATGCGGTTTTTCACCTGGATCACCCTCAGCCCCTGGCGCTACCGCTTTGCGGGACGGATGATGCGCAAGCTACTACCCACCGCTGCACGCCTGGGTCTGACCGCTGGATGGACCGGACATCGCGAATTGCCTCCACTGCCTCAACACAGCTTCTCCGAGATCTGGCGGAGCCGGGAACGATGAAAGACAGGATCCGTCGCGCACTCTCAGGCACCGCAGCCGATGACCCACTACCCCCCACCCTGCCGCAAGAACCTGGCCCCAGCAACCTGCTCGAGCGGTTCATCACAGAGGTCGAAGCTGTCGGGGCGGTCGTGCACCGAGGGCCCGCCCAACAAATACTGGCAGAGATCTTCGGGGCCGAGGTAGTCGAGGCTGCTGTCGGTGCCGACCGACCGCTGGACAGGGGGGTGTCCGAACCACCACTGGCGATTACCCGGCCCCACTACTTGATCGCTGACAGCGGCACCGCGGTCGAGATCTACCGAGAGGGTTCAGAGCGCAATGCGTCGGTGCTCGCCGCTGCCCACGTCATGCTCGCCAGCGAGGCGACCCTGGTCCCCGATCTGGCCAGCTTCTATGGGCTTTATCAGCCCGAGCCTAATCAGCCAGAGCTGGCAGTGTTCGTCACCGGTCCGTCCCGCACAGCCGACATCGAACAGACACTGGTCCTGGGCGCCCACGGACCACGCGAACTGCACATCATCTTCGACGAGGCCTGAGATGCGCCCCAGACCCTCGCGCCCCCGCTCGGCTCCGGATCGAACTGCCAGGGAGCCTCAGGCTTGAGCGCGAAGCCGGTCATGGTACTTTCTGATACGATGAAGCAGATGATGCGTTACTTCCTGCTCCTGTTGCTCCACGTGGGCTGCACGACACCCAACCCAGCGGTCGTGTTCCAGACCGATTTCGGCCTCAAAGATGGGGCGGTCTCGGCAATGAAGGGGGTGGCCCTAGGTGTCGATCCGTCGCTGAGGCTCTCCGACCTGACGCACGAGATCCCGGCCTACAACATCTGGGAAGCGGCCTACCGCCTGGATCAGACAATCGACTACTGGCCCAGGGGCACTGTTTTCGTCTCCGTGGTGGATCCCGGTGTCGGTACCGAGCGCAAGTCGGTGGTGCTCGCCACCCAGAGCGGGCACTACGTCGTCACTCCTGACAACGGCACCCTCACACTGGCGGCCCACCGACTGGGAATCGCCGGACTACGAGAGATCGACGAGACGACCAACCGACTCCCCGGATCCCGGAGTTCGCACACGTTTCACGGCCGCGACGTCTATGCCTACACGGCCGCCAGGCTGGCCAGCGGGCAGATCTCCTTTGACGAGGTCGGGCCCGCGCTGCCGTCACAGGTGGTGTCGATCCCGCACCAGAAACCTCGCTCCGCAGACGGAGTGGTCTGGGGCACGATACCCGTGCTCGACCCGCAGTACGGCAACGTCTGGACCAACATCGACCGCGAGACCTTCAAAGCGATGCGGATTCAGGTGGGACAGCTGCTCTCGCTGACGATCCACAACGGCGAGCGTCAGGTGTTTGCGGGACACATCCCCTTTGTCAGGACGTTCGGAGACGTTCCCGAAGGGAAGCCACTAGCTTACTTCAACAGCCAGAACCGGCTCTCCTTCGCGATCAACATGGGCGACTTCGCCCGAGCGCACAAGGTGCGCTCGGGAGCGAAGTGGCGCGTGCGGCTCACGCGCTGACCCGAACCCCGGCCCAACCCCGATCAATTGCGCTGAAAGTACGCCTTCAATGCGCTCTTGATACGCTGCTGCGACTCCATCAGGTGTGCCTGACTCTCGGCATCCATTACAGCCTGGGAATTCATCACCTGATCGATCTGCCTGCCCAACAAGACCAGCGACCGATAGGAGAGAGTCTTGGCCTCCTCCAGCACGCCGAAGCGCTTACCCAACGCCTGGTCAACCAACAGGTTGAGATGCTTCCGCTGAAGACTGCGGCGGGTCGAGACGATGTAAGGCTGGCCCACCTCCTTGTTGTCCAGTTCCCTCCAGATGATCCCGTCGACACGGCCGAACAGGTCACCCAGGGTGAAGCGAGTGCTGGCATCTCCCGACTTGAGCTGATTGTCGTGTAACCGCGACACGGCAAACGGATTGAAGAGCAAGAACAGCGCCGTGCTCTGCACCGCGGAGATCTTCTCGTGGATCGGATACTCGAGCCACTCATCGTACTGATCAGACCCCCAGTGGTCCCAGCGACCCGGACCCAGGTGGTTGAGCAGGCTCGGACTGAAGCGGAAAGCCCCCTTGCTGAAGATGTGTCTGTCGAGAAAGTCGAGGGCGGCCAGCTGCTTCTTGCGGGAGACCAGGACGAATGGCGGACGCTCGTTCGGGTCTCCGCGGTGGTCGCGATGGACGTACTGACCGCCAACGAATCGTGCGGCCAGCTGCGCTGCCTGAAAATACTCGAAGAACAGCACATTGAACGCGCGACGGGCATGTTGGTAACTGCTGCCCTTCTTGACCGAGCGATCGATCAGCTGGGACATCAGCCGACCGACAAGCTTCAGCCGGTAGCTCGCATAGGCGACGGGGTCCGAGCCCAGGTCCCAGACATTGGAGAGCGGATCCGGATCGAAGGTCGTACTGTCCTCATCCGTGGCATAGGCCAGCCCCTTCCGGGCGCCTCGCTGGGCAATCTTGACCAACGCCGCCTTGTCCGGCGCTGCCGCATAGCCGTACTCGATGGCCCAGTAGTCGTAAGGACCGAGGGTGGTCATCTGGTACAGCCGATTGTTGCCCTTCTGGTCGATCGAGAAGTTGACCGCATTGTAGTCCATCACGCTGCCGCTCAGCACCTCGACCGGTTTCTTGCGCGTGATCTCCTCCACGCTGCGCCAGCTGCTGGCCTTGAAATTGTGTCGGAGGCCCAGGGTGTGCCCCACCTCGTGCATCACCGTTTCCTTGATCGTCTGACCGACGTAGATCTCCGGAATCTTGCCGGTCGAGGCGGCCAGCGCCACACCCGACAAGGCCAGCTGCCGCGCCTTCTCATAACCGCAAAGACACAGCGGCCGGCGCCTCTCCAGAGCGAGGCGCACCAGTCGACTCATCTGCTGCCCCCCACCCTTGGGCCTGCCGTTGCGCAGGCCGCGGATCGGGTGCCACTCCGGATGCTTCGTCAGAAACTCCGTCAGCTTTCGATCCCCCAGACGCCCGAACCCGACGGGCGAAAAGGTCCGGTATTCCCCAGCCTGGTACCGAACGAACATGTCGTCGAAGAAAATGTCCGCGTCGAGAATCTCACCGGTTCGCGGGTCGACGCGCGAAGGTCCCATCGCAAACGCCTCGCCACTGGTTCCCCAACGAAAAAAGTTGTAACGCGCGTCCTCGGGGTCCAGGTCGGCAAACTCGGTCTGGGTCTGCTGCCGCACGACGATTGCACTGACGAAGCCAACCTTCTCGAACGCCTTGTTCCACTCGAGGATGCCCTCCCGCACATACCGCCGGAAGCGATAGGGCACCGTCTTTTCGATGTAGAACACGATCGGCTGCTTGGGCGGACTGACCTTGAGCGAGCTGTCCACCTTTTCCAGTCGCCAGCGCTGCAAGTACCGGCTGAACGAGGTCGGCGCGTTGTGCTTCTTGCGGTAGTCCTTGATCGCGGTGAGGAAATAGCCCACCCGGTCGTCCGCCTCTCGGGGCTTGTAGCTGGACGTCGAGGGCAGCGCCCGGAGACTGTAATGCACTCGAATTCGCTGGCCACCAGCAAAAACCTGGTCCACACCCAGCTCGACGTTGTGGGGGAACACCTTCGCCTTGCCCCAGCGAGTCAGATCGGTATTGCGCTCACCGAACACACCAGTCAGACCACCCAGATCACTGAAGAAAATTCCCGCCATGTCGACCAGGAATCCCCCGCTGCCATCCTTGGCCAGCACATCGACGGAGGTGACCACCGACTCGGTGTAGGTCCGCTCGACAGCCGCAGCCAGAGGAGTGCCCTTGCGAGCACGATAGCGGACGTCCGGACGAACCAGCACCAGCTTCTTTCCCTGCACCTCCCACGTCACCAGCATGTCGGCCCACTGCCAGCCGGCATAGGGACCACGAGCTATACTGACAGCCAGCAGGAATGGCTTGCCGATCTGGGCAGACGGTACGACGCCCAGAACCTTGGACAGTTTCTTGGCCGCATACAGCGTGTAGAACCCCTTCGCCGAAGTCAGTCCCTTGACCCGATCGGCAAATGACGGCTCTTCGTCCGCCTCTCCCGGCAACGAGAAAACCACCATCAGTGCGACAACTAGTAACATTCGCGCACGCATTGGACCCCTCCATCAAATTGCGTCAGAAAAGACGGCTATGCTATACAATGCGCCGCGCGAAGTACACTGCCTACGAAGCGGTATCTGAGACTCCAGAGCCC
>CAZANL010000065.1:0-452 GCA_964486115.1 uncultured Planctomycetota bacterium | reverse complement strand
ATCACCGATCCACGCGTTCCCCGACAGCAGCCGATTCCGACAGATCCGCCAGGTCGGCCACGGCTCGGCCGCACCCATCCCGAGCGGTTTGAGGCAGCGATCTGGAACATCTGCGTTATCATGTCCGCCTGATGTCACACATCCTCGATCAACTCTGCGCCGTGATTCGCTCCCGCCGCCAGGAACGACCGGCGAACAGCTATGTCGTCAGCCTGCTCGACGGCGGCCCGAACGCTGCCGGCGCCAAAGTCATCGAAGAAGCGGCGGAGCTCGTTGCCGCCGAGTCGGCAGGAGATGTGGCCCATGAAGCGGCGGACCTGCTGTTCCACATGCTGGTCCTGCTGGAGGCCAGACAGGTCGACGCGGTCGCGATCTGGCAGGAGCTAGAGCGGCGCTTCGGCACCTCTGGACTCGAGGAGAAAGCGGCGAGGGACATGTAGTGCAAGACACAG
>CAZANL010000064.1:9797-12935 GCA_964486115.1 uncultured Planctomycetota bacterium | reverse complement strand
CAAACCCTCCTGGCTTGTCGTGCTCCCCTACGGGGTCATGGCTGTGACCTTCCTCGCCTTCTACCTGTCGTTCTGGCCCGTGTCGGCCCACGACCTGAAGTTCGGTTGTCTGCGCTATCTGCTGGGCTGGTACAGCCTCGCCGGCATTGTCTGTCTGCGTGCACTGCAGATGCTGATCGCCGACCTCGTAACGCTGCCTCCTAAACGTCGCCTGCGCCATGCTCTGCTAGCCATCGGCTTCGGCCTGACCCCGCTGACGCTGATCGCCGCCATCGAACCGGTCGACCGCTGGCAGCTATCGCGGGCGCTGATCGACCAGCAGCGTGTCACGCTGCGAGCCAGCAGCAACCCAGGAAGCACCCGAGCCGCGCTGGACGGAAAACTCGAGACCGCCTGGCACACCCAAGAAGCGATGCGCGCCGGGGACTGGGTGGAAATCCGGCTCGACCGCGTCGAACAGGTCTCAGAGATCCGCCTCGATCTACAGCGCCGGGCCGAGGAGAGCTTCCCCTGGCGCATCCGTGCCTTCCTGGATGACGGCAGCGGCAAGTGGATCCCGATCACCAATCTGCGCACAGGACGCCACAACCACATCTGGCGGGTGATTTTCCCCAGACGGGCACTGCGGGCGATCCGGATCGAGATCATCCAGCCCTCTCATCCGGCACGCTGGTGGATCCACGAGCTCTCGGTCAGGCGGTGATCGCGCGCTGAAGGATGATTGCGGGGCCTGCCGGGACCGCCAGCCGACACGACTCGCAAGCCCCGAGACTCCACGACTGTCCAGGCTGCTGTGTTAGCCGCCCGAGACCACCTTCCAGGCGAAGTCGACGTGGAGCGCTGGGTGGTCCGACAGCGGCTCGCCCTCAGCGGTCACGAACTCGGTTGCGACGCGCCAGCGAGTGGGACTGATCGTCAGCGTAGAGCTGCTGCGAAAGAAGAAGCGGTCGATCATCTCGATCTTGGTTCCGAGATGACGCGCCACGTCGGTCAACTTGGCGTCCGACATGAAAGCAGCCAGCACCGGCTCGTCTTTCGGATCGAAGCCATCCAGATTCGTGTCGCCGCCGACAACCACCGCATGGCCGGCTGAGTGCGCAGCGATGAAGTCGGACAGCTGCTTGTACTGGACCGCTCGCGCAGCCACGTCGCCGGCACTGCCACCGGCGTCTGCGTGAAGGTTGTACACATCCAGGTAGACGCCCGGCGCCAGTTCATGGCGAGCAAAACTGAACCCCTTGGCCGACAGGGCATCGGAGCCGTTGTCGAGATACCCGTGGGTGACAGCCCAGATCCGACGCGTGTGCTCGCTGAACGGGATCCGGGAGAAACGGTTCAGTCCATCCGGGGCTAGCTTGTAGAGCTTGATGTAGTCGACCAGCGTGTCTGACGTGAACGGATGGGCAATCTCGGTAATCAGCTGTTCGTGATAGAAAAAGTCTTCCTGCACCAGCACCAGGTCGTACTTGTTCAGCAGGGGGCTGATCTGCGGCGAGTAGGTGAATGGGGAAGACGAGGAGAGCCCCTCCGGCAGACCGGCCACATTGTATGACAATGCGCTGAATGACCCGCTGGTCTTGGGGCCGGAGGTGTCCTCCCCGAGCAGATCGGCAAACACCTGCAGATAGTCGCCGTGAGTCTCGAGCACCACACCACTGAGGCTGAGACTGGCGATCTTGGGTAGCGGAAAGCCATCGATTGCGGCGACCAGACTGGGCATCACCGCCTTCGCCAGATCGCCGAGCATCGGCTCGAACAGATCGTTGTCCAGGTCGATCAGCGGCTCCCCGACGATCCGGAAGTCGATCTTCGAGCTTTCGGGGTACAGCACCGGCGACAGCTTGGCATCGCCCAGGATCTTGATTCCGACCGGCAAGGTCAGGTCCAGTTCGAAGCCGAACAGCTTCACGCTGCCAGCGCTGATCGTCAGCTTGAGATCGTGAACGCTGATCACGGCCAGCCCCTCGGCCCCCTTGCGAAAGTGGATCACGGGTGGCAGCATGGCATCGAAGCCGAGGGTAATCGGGGTGCTCGGCCCGATCCCGGCATCGGCCAGCGCGTCCTTTCCCAGGTAGGACTCGAGAAACCCGAACGTGAGATCCTTGACGGTTCCCTTGACCTCGATCGTCTCGGCCAGGTCGAAGGTCAGAGCGCCGGCCCGATAAGCCTCGTAGAGAGCCTGATTGAGCGTGTCATCGCTGACCGCCAAGTAGAACATGCTGCTGGTGATGTGCTCCGGCGGCAGAGTCGGGTTTGGCGTGTAGAGAAAGCCACCGAGTGGTTCGTGAAACGGATCCGGCTCGGTCGCCTTGACCGAGGTCCCGAAGACCGCCTCGATGCCTGTGGGTGCGAAACCCAACGCTTCCAGGCTTCCGCCGACATCCAGCGGATGCCCATCCACTGAAATGCTGCGGGCCACCAACAGATCGCCCAGTTCGCGCTCCAGCAGCGGCGGCACCTTGTCTCGGATCAACTCGGCGAGCTTCTTCTCGAGGAACTTCTCGACCGCCTTGCTGGCCAGTGACTCGAGTGCGTCGGGGAACTTGGCGATATCGAAGGAAAATCCGCTCAGCGACACGTCCATCGAAGGCAACAGAAAGACCAGCCCCCCCTCGGGCGACTTGCCGGCCAGGACCTTCCCTGCCAGGGTCGCCTCGTCCGCCGTGACCGAGCCGCTGACCGTGAAGGTGAAGCCGGCCTTGATCTTGGCCTTCAGCGCGACGAACAGGTCATCGAGCTTGGCCCCCACCTTCAGTCCACCCGCCACGGACGCGAGCGAAAGATCGAGCCCGGTGTAGGAGGCCGAGGTGACGCTCAGCTCGGCAGAAAAAATGCTCTTCTTGCCGGACCAGATCGGGTTGGCGGCTGCCAACTTGGCGCCCAGGTCGGTCTTTTCCGGCGCGAGCTCCGCCTCGATCACCTCGGTGACGAGGTCCAGCCCCTCCGCCGTGATGGCCGCGCCGACGCCGTGCGGTACCAGCGCTCCGGAAGGCAGGGCCTCACCGCCAAAGAAACTGGATTTGGTCCGCCCCGTATTACCGAAGCTGTCGGTGACCTCAACCGCGACGGAATGGAGCCCGCCCTTGCCGACCTCCACCTCGAAGGCGAAACCACCGGGTTTCAAGCTGGAGGTCAGAT
>CAZANL010000064.1:7879-9787 GCA_964486115.1 uncultured Planctomycetota bacterium | reverse complement strand
GATCGTGCGCCACACCATCGAGATAGGCCGTCAGCTTGACCAGCGCCGAGCTGTCGAGAATCGTCCCGTGCACCGCGATCTTCGACCCGACCGCGTGGAACACACCCTTGGCCGGACTGGACAGGGTGATCTCGGGAGCGACGGTGTCCTTCTCCGGTACCGACCCTTCATCCTCGGAGCCTCCCAGGTAGCTGAAGGTGACGCTCTTGCTGTGTGACTTACCCGACGTGTCGGTCACGTCGATCGTGATTCGGTTGAGACCGATGACGAAGTGGCTCTTCGAGAGCGTGCCGCTCACCCGCACCGGACTCTCCGGGTCGGTCGACTCCGCCACATGGTACTCGGCAGGAGACACGACGACTCCATTGACAGCGACGCTCACCTTCTCGGCTTTCACCGGACGGCGAATCTCCGCCTCGAACAGAGTGCTCTTGACCGTGCTCTCTTCCGCCGGCGTCAGGAATGCGATCGGATCCCCCTCGAAACAGGCGTTCAGGAAGACAACGATCAGGGACAGCGACAGTAGCTTTCGGAGTTGGGTGGTCATATTCCTTTAATATGAAGCAACTCTCATGCCACGAGTTAATTGACGTAAGTCCTTCAGGGAGTACGAGCGGACCGGGAGAAAACGTAACGAAGTTACGAAAGTCCTCACCGGCACCCACTGGAGAAACTGATTCGAGGTTTATAGAATTAGTTTATCGCAGCCCCACACAACGACTACCTGGCCGACCTCGAAGAGCATCGGCTGACATATCAGCAGGCAGCCAGCCGCTGCCGCGAACAGATGGACGAGGAAGGCTGGCGTGACGCCCAGATCAAGCTCGGCACACTGCGGGTGGCCGCGACGCTGTTCAGATACCACTTCGGCTCGGACTCGGAGGAGACTGCCACCACGTCACCTCACGCGCTGTTCGCGGCCCTCGCGGACCCCAAGCGGCTGCTGCTGCTGCAGTTGCTGCGCGAACACCCGGGCTATGTCGAGGCGCTCGCCGAGACGCTCGAGCTCTCTCCGTCCACCGTCTCGTTTCACCTGAAGAAGCTGCGCGAAGCGGGACTGGTCCGCTGTGACCGCGAGCAATACTACCGGGTCTACCGGCTGGAGAGAAACTGCCTGCGCCGTTCGCTGGATTCGGTGATCGGGAGGCAGTTCTTCCCACGAGAGCTGCTGGAGGCCAGAGCTGCGGCTTACCGGCAGAAGGTGATCGGTGACTTCATCAAGCCGTGCCAGTTACAGAAGCTACCGCGGCAACACAAGAAGCGACGGATCATCCTCGAGGAGTTAGCCCGACGCTTCGAGCCGAACCGCCGCTACACCGAACGAGAGGTCAATCGGATCCTCGCCGAGGTGCACGAGGACGTGTGCACCCTGCGCCGCGAGTTGATCGCGGAGCAGTTGCTGGCACACAACCAGAGTCTCTATCGGCGGGTCACCTGATCCTGGCTCGACCTGCCGATCTGTGCAACAATGGGATGTCGCTGATCGTTTCCTGGTGTTCCTCTTGTTGGCCCGCACCGCTTGTCCCTCGAGGGAAGCATGGAGCGCGAAACCCGCTTTCTGCTGCTGTCGCTACTGCTGATCGTCCTACCCAGCCTACTGCTCTCGTAAAACCGTCGGCCGACTGGCCGGCGAGATCTCGACCGACATCGATCAGGCGATTCGGCATCAGGAGAGCCCCTTGCGCCAGCTACTCCAGTCCGTACCGGGCAAGACCGATCCCATCGAGGTGGCCGGTGTCTTCCGTGCGGCAGCCAGCGACTCGGACTACCTCGGAGAGGTACACCTGATCGACCGGCAGGGAGGAACGCTGACCCTGGCGTCCGCAGCGACACCCCGCGGAAAGGTGCTGACCCAGGACATCCGACTGCTGCGCGCCGAGCGACTGGAGACGGCCGGGCAGCTAGACT
>CAZANL010000064.1:0-7869 GCA_964486115.1 uncultured Planctomycetota bacterium | reverse complement strand
CTCGGCACTCGCCCGCTACACCGAAATGGCCGGAGAAACGACCCTCGCTCCGCGACGGCGAGCCAGCGCATTACTTGGCCGGGCCCGCTGCCTGGACAAGCTACGTCGTAGGCCCGAAGCCATCCTCAGCCTGCGTAAGCTGATCCAGGAGTACCCCCTGGCGGCGGACCACTCGACCGGGCTCGTCCTCTCGCTCGGAGCACGACGACGGCTGGCCGAGATTCAGCAAGAGAATGGTCAGCCATTGGCTGAGACAGCCGAGTGGCTCGAGTTGCTGACCTTCATCGAGAACCGGCGGCTCCAGATCCCGACCGAGCTAGCGGCCAGCTATCGCAGGCGGGCCGACGAGGCGCTGCAAGGCCTGCTGGGGCCAGAAGGTGGGAGCCCACCGGCGGGCGCGGAGCAGGCGGCCGAACGCTGGCGCCAGTTGCTGGCCCAGGCCCGCGAAGCGGAAACGCAGTCCCAGCGGTTGCGCGAGCTGGTGGCCCAGCTAACTCCCACCGTCGCCAGGGCCTTGGACGGGGATCTACCGAGGGTAGGGCACGTCGACATCCCAGGTAAGCAAGGCCGCCAGTTCTTCTTTTACGGCCCACTTCGAACACGTCAGGGGGCCACTTCCCTGGTCTTCGTCGAGGTCCATCCAGCGCAAGTGGTCAATGACATCCTGCCCCGCTACCGTGCCAGACATCCCGAACTGGAGCCGGTGATCCGGGACCTCGAACAGCGGCCATTGGCGCCGGTGTCCCTATCGAACTGGACGCTGCTCGAAGAACGCCCGATCTCCTCGATCCCGTTGAAGACGACCATCTGGTTTCGCGGACCAGACCCCTCAGCGCGCTACAGTGCGGTCCAGACCCGCTCCTTTGTCTGGGTCATCGCGCTCGCCCTGATCGGCATCCTGCTGGGCTGCTTCGTGATCCTGCGAGCGGTCACCCGCGAGCTCAAGCTGGCGCGCCAGAAGTCTGACTTCGTTTCGAATGTGACTCATGAACTGAAGACCCCGCTGACATCGATCCGCATGTTCGTCGAGACGCTCCAGATGGGGCGATTCCACTCCGACGATGATCGCCAGGAGTGCCTCGACCGGATCGAGCGGGAAACCGC
Organism: uncultured Planctomycetota bacterium; assembly: GCA_964486115.1. Classification (GTDB taxonomy): domain Bacteria; phylum Planctomycetota; class JACQVV01; order JACQVV01; family CAZANL01; genus CAZANL01. Next base: position 6,765 of record CAZANL010000064.1, on the reverse strand, counting down.
CCGTCTGCAGCGACTGATCGAACGGGTACTGGAGTTCTCCAAGATCGACCGCGGGGTCAAGACCTTCGACTTCCGGCGAAACGACCCCAACACTTGCCTGGATCAAGCGGTTCTGTTGTTCGCAGCCGAGCACGGGACCGGGTCCTACGACCTGATCCAGCAACGCTCCGAAGACTTGCCCTTCGCCCGCTGCGACCTGGAGGCGGTGGTTGAGGTACTGCTCAATCTATTGCAAAATGCCTACAAGTACAGTGACCCGCCGCACGAGATCACCTTGGGAGCCTCAGCCGAAGACGGGGAACTGCGACTGTGGGTCGGTGATCAGGGCATCGGCATCGCGCCGAACCAGCAAAAAAAGATCTTCCGCAAGTTCTATCGTGTGGATGATGTCCTGGCTCGACGTGCAGACGGCGCTGGCTTGGGGCTGACGTTGTGCGCCGCGATCGTCCGGGCACATCATGGTCGGGTAACTCTAGAAAGCAGCCCTGGGCAGGGATCACTATTCACCATCTTCCTGCCACTGACTGGGCCCGAAGGCGAAACTCGGGAGGGACAACCCATACTCTCGGAGGCGACCTGATCGTGGAGACCATCCTGGTCATCGAAGATGACCCATCGATCCTCGACGGACTGGAGCGTAACCTTCGTTTCGAGGGCTACCAGGTGCTCCGGGCAACCGACGGGGAACACGGCCTCGAAATGGCGATCGACCGCCGGCCGGACTTACTGATCCTCGACATCATGCTGCCGCGGCTGAACGGGTTCGAATTGCTCAAGACCTTGCGACGCAACGAGATACATACCCCCGTCATCGTGATCACGGCCAAGGATCAGGAGATGGACAAGATCATGGGCCTCGACCTGGGGGCGGACGACTATATCACCAAGCCCTTCGCACTTCGTGAGTTGCTGGCGCGAATCAACGCGGTGATGCGCCGCAAGCGCCGATACGAGATGTCGGACGAGACACTCGAGTTCGGCGGTGTCCGGATCGACTTCGGCGGCCGATCGGTCCACCGCGGTAGTGAAGAAGTGACACTCTCGGACCGCGAGTTCCGGCTGCTCTCATTGCTGGTTCGCAATGCCGGGCGAGTACTCGATCGGCACAAGATCCTCAATGATATCTGGGGCTATGACTACTACGGCACAGCCCGCACAATCGACAACTTCATCACCCGCCTGCGCCAGAAACTCGAGGAGGACCCGAACAAGCCGGCGCTGATCCACACCGTCCGCGGGGTGGGGTACAAATTCCAGGTCAAGTAATGGACCGACGGGATTTTCTCCTCCAGGCTACCATCGCCGGCCTCGGCCTGCTCACCGGGTGCAGACGCAGGCCACCGCTCCCCGGGCTCTCCACGCCGGCCCTCGACATCCACATCCACGCCGCCGCGCTCGGCAATCAGGTCGAGGGCGCCTACGTGTCAGACAGCTTTCGCCGCAGCAACACCTTCAAGATCTACATGTGGGCTGCCGGAGTCAGCGAGAAAGACATGGCCGGCAACGACGGCACCAGTGCCTACATCCGCAACCTGCTGGCGCAGCTTCGCGGCGCTCCGTCGCTGAACCAGGCGGTCATTCTGGCAATGGACCAGATCTACGACCCCAGAGGCAAGCCGGATCGTGCTCGTACCCCATACTACGTGCCCAATGATTTCGTCATCGACCTGGCACACCGCCATCAGGAGCTACTCGCCGGAGTCTCGATCCACCCCGATCGCCCAGGAGCCGTCGAAGAGGTGACCCGGCTGGCCAACCGGGGGGCAGTCCTGATCAAGTGGCTGCCCAACACACAGAACATCGATGTATCTGCCAAGCGTCACCGGCCGCTGTACCGAGCGATGGCTCGTAACAAGCTGCCGCTGCTGGTCCATATGGGAACCGAGCATGCGGTCGACGTCGTCGACCAGGCGCTGGGCGATCCGGTCACGTTGCGAACTCCGCTGGAGGAAGGGGTCACCGTGATCTGCGCCCACTGTGCATCTCAGGGCAGCAGCCAGGGGGAGCATAACCTCGACCGCTGGCTGAAGCTCCTTCCCAGCTATCCCAACCTCTACGGCGACCTCTCCGCGCTGACCCAGCTCAACCGCAAGGCCTCCTTCGAGCGCCTGCTCGACCGCGGCGACCTCTGGCACCGACTGGTGCATGGAAGCGACTACCCGCTGCCCTTTTTCCCTCTCTCGAGCCCCTACTATTTCGCCGGACGAATCCCCAGAAGCCAGCTCGATGCCCTGCAGGCGATTCCTAATCGCCTGGAGCGAGAGATTCGTCTGAAGCTGGCGCTTGGGGTTCCGGAGCGTGTTTTCGAGCAGACCCGTTCGCTGCTGACCTGAGGGCCAGCCCAAACAGAACGGCCAGACCGCCGGGCAGCACCAGATAGCCAAACAAGATGCCGGAGACGCCCAGGGTCTGATCGGCGAAACGAAACAGCAGACCCAGTAGCAACCCGGCAAACAGAGGCATCCGGACTGAGCTCCTCGGGCCCCCACTGAGAGCTAGCAAGGCTGCTGGAACCATGCCTGCGATCGCGGCGTGAGCCAGGGCGACCTGCAGGTAGCGGCCCAGCGGCGCACCGGCCTCGCTGTCGACTCCCGACCAGATCATGTTGATCGTCAGCCAGCCAGCATACGACGCGAGGAAAGACCGCGTCAAGAACCCGGCTGGGTGTCACGCTCCTTTGCAGGAGCAGGCCTGTCCGGCATGTAGCGAATGATCCAGTGATCGATGACGATCTTGCCACCGGTGCTGAAATCGATCCGCCGAGTCTTCGGAAGCTCCATCTCCCTGCTGTCGACCTGGATCAGCCACTCCCCGCGCTCGATCTCGACCGGCTTGCTCATCCCCTGCTTGATATCCAGGTTGCGCATATTCTCCAGCCGTGGCCTGGAGGTGTCGAACTGCGGTTCGAAGACCACCTCGAGGTCGATCTTCATGTCGTTGGTGACCACCACTCGGACCTTGTCATGAGACTGACAAGCAACCAGGGAGCCCAAGAGCAGAAGCGGAAGACAGCGAAGCGCGGTTAGGGATCTCATGCCCAGAGTTTGCCCGATGAAACGGAAATTGCTAGCCTGTCTTGATGCGACTGTTGCTGGCGACCCTCTGCTGCCTTCATTTCTGCGGACCCCTGCTGGCTGACCGGGAGGTCGAGAAGCTGAACGAAGCACTCTATCTGGAGGTGGTCAGTGGAGAACCGGAGCGAGCGCTCTCACGTTACCGCAAGCTGGTCAAGGCGTCCACCGCGCCCTCACTGAAGGCACGCGCACAGCTCGGCATCGGGCGCTGCCTGCAAAAGCTCAATCGACACAATGAATCCCTGAAAGCCCTGCACGCGGTGCTGCACGACCACCCCGGCCAGGTCCGCGTTGTCCAGCTGGCGCTGGAAATGATCCGCGCCTACAAGAGCGAAGCCGAGCAGGCGATTCAGTCGGCACGCGACCTCAAGCGGCTTCGAGACGAGAAGATCCAGCTCGAAGCCAAGCTGAAGCAGGCCGAAGCGAAGGGCCAAAGCGTCCTGCGCAAACTGCGCAAGCAGCTGGTCAGCCTGCAGAGTAGCCTGAGGAAGCTGGAACGAGATGGAGCAGCCCGCCCGCAGGGAGCTAGCCAGTTGCTCAAAGAACTCGCCTCACGAGAGGCAGTGCGGCGCCAGACCGCTAGCGACCTGGCGGACCAGTTCCTGGATTCGGCCCTCGGGGAGCGCCGGAACGGACGTTACCGACAGGCCCTACGTCTCTCCCTACTAGCTCGCCACTACGCGCCGGAAGACACACGGGTCGCCAATCTGATCGCGACCATCCGGACGCTGCTGGGCGAGAACGAGACACCAAACGTCGAGCAATTACGCATCGAGGCGGCCGAGATCCGCAGCCGGATCGAGCGGCTGATGACGCACTACCGCGGCCAGCTGGACCAGATCTGGGGCAGCGGCCGCCCGCCGCTCGAGCAGCTCGGTGCGCTTCGCAGGGTGATGCGCGAGATGCCGGCTAGCCTCCTCGCGTCGCCGCTGGCCAACCAGACCCGCTCGCGGATCATCTCGCTAATGACCGGCCTGGCCGCCCAGCCCCGGGAGTCGGGCGTGCCGATTCCGGACCAGAGCGGCGATCGGCTGGCCTGGTATACCCTGCCTCGCTGGGTAGAGCCCCGAACAGTCCAGGTCGGCGGGATCCAGGCCATCACCCTGGATCGTCAACTGCGACCGATCAAGACCACGCCGTTCGTTCCCCCGGGTCCCGAGGAGCGCCGCCGGGACCTGCACCGTGCACTCTCCCAGCTCGTCAGTCTGGACGATCCGCGCGCAGCCTCCTTCGGACTGCCAGCCAGTGGCAGGCTGCTAGTGATCGCGCGCCCGGAACTACACCGCACACTCCAGACGGTACTCTCCCGCATCAGGCATGGACAGAGCCAGCTCTATGAGATTCGGTTGCGACTCGTGCAGTTCGCCACGGGCACGGCGGTGCCGTGGGCCCGCTGGGCCGTCAACCCGGTGGCAGCAGGCGACGGCTCCTATTTGATTCTAGACGCAATGGGCCAGCAGTCCTTGCTCAAGCAGCTCTCGGAGTCCGGCTCATGGCAGTACAACACGATCGGCCCGCTGCGGCTCTGGGCCGGCCAGCAAGGCGTGATGGAAGTCACCGGCAAGAGCGTCTTCCTGGTCGGCTACCGCCAACGGTTGATCCAGGGCAGGATGCAATCTCAGCCACAGATCCGCACCATGTCGGAAGGACTCGAGTTGAAACTGCGCACACTCGCCACACGGACAGGCATCCGGCTCGAGATGGACCTCGACGGAACACGACTGGCACGTCCCGTCCACTCCCTCAGCACCCGCGACGGCCGGATCCAGGTACCCAGTCGTGCCAGCCAGTCGATGCAACTCGACGTCGAGGTACCGCGCAACGGGGCACTGGTGATGTTCGGTCTGACCAATCCTATCAAGCTGACCCGCGGCTTGCCGGGGCGCCTGGCGGTGATCGTCGAACCACGGGTACTGGCCGGCACGGCACTCCCACCGGGACATCTTGTGCGCCACTTCTCACTCGGGTCCCTGGCCACCCTGAAGGATGATCCGATCCCCGATCTGGGCTCGGCCGAGTCACAGGCCGGACTATCGAGCACCGTCGAGCGCTGGCTCCAGGGCAAGGACAGGTCTCTCTCTTTGTCCTTTACCGGGTCCGGGGTGACCGCCAGCGGCACGCCAAAATCGCTGACCGCTTTCAAGCGACGCCTGGGCAACCTGAGACGGCTGGCCAACCGCACGGCGAACTGGACCATCCGCGGCTGGCACGTCTCCCCCAAGACTTTGCCTCCGATCGCCAAACTGATCGGCAAGCCACTGGTCAATGACGAGGGCAGGCTGGTCACGGTCGTTCTTCCGGCCAAGCTCGGCGATCGCGCGGCGAAAGCCATCGACACCAGCAAGGAGGCACGGCGCCTTGCCTTGCCTACTGGTCCCTACCCGACTCGCGGCGTGGCCAGACTGGTCGCCAGCCGCATCACCCTCACTCGCTACCTTCGAGATCCGGGCGGTGGCTCGTCTCGCTCACGCTTTGCCAACGTGGGTGAGGGAATCGCGCTGGCAATCCGCCTTCTGCCGAACGAGATCATGCATACCCACTTCATGATCGCTCGATTGAAAGAGATGGTTCCGACCAAGCGGGCCCACGGGACCGGCTTCGAGCCGAGGCGCCAGCTGGTGTCGGGTAGCATCTCCCCTGTCGTGCCATCCGACACCTGGGTCCTGGTCACCGGCATCACCGACCCTGGTCAGCCGAAACGCACGGTGCTGTTGCTGATCAAACGCGGGAAATAGTCGACCAATCGCTGACAGAACGGTTACCTGCCCCTACCATGATGGCCCGATGAGTTGCATGCGAATCCTGGGCCTGTTCGGACTGTTCCTGCTGACTGCCTGCGGTAACGGTCAGAAGAACCGAGTCCTCCCTCCCAAGAGCAAGGGCTCGCCCCGCCAGCCGCAGGGCAAGCCAGGACTCCCGCAAAAGGGCCAACCGATCCAGTCCGAAACGACCTGGAGCGAGAGCAGCCCACCGTTCCGTCTGGTGCTCGATCCCGAGGGGCAGGTCTTCGTGGGCGCCGCAGGCCCACTACACGCTGGCCTGGAAGTCTACGAGGTCCTCGATGCGTCTGTGCTCAGACGGCTGCTCGGCACGGAGGGGATCGACGGTCGCCGCCTGTCGGGAGCCTGCGCACGCGCAATCCAGCGCAGCCCCCTGTCGGTCAAGCCGGAGTTGACCATGAAGGTCCCGGCCAGCGCTCCGGCAGGTCTGCGGCTGATCCAGTTCACCCGCTTCTCGATCGTCGAGCCAGCCAAACCCTCTCGCCTACCGCTCGGCCAACTGGGACCCGGCCTGTACCTGGTCTGCCTGCGATCCGGGGGACGCGTCGCGATGCTGCCTCTGGGTAAGGGGGGCCCGAGCGTCACAGCGCTTCGCAGCAGCGGCCGGACAGTTCTTCTGCTCAGCCAGGCAGACCGCCCGCTGACCGGGCGCCGCCTGCTGCGACTCTGGCCGGCCGGTGCCAGATCCGTAGAAACGGGGAAAGACGGCACCGCCCTCTGGACCGATCCCGGGGGGCCTCAGTTGATCGCGGCACGCCAGGGAGGCGGCTGGGGAGTGGCCTATCTCCCGCCTGCTCGCAACAACCGCGGAGAACCCCACATCTCGTTGTCCCGGCCTGCTATCTTCCCCGGCGATTCTCTGGCGGTTCGCATTCGCAGCGAACGCTCGGCAAGCGGGCCACTCTGGCTGG
>CAZANL010000063.1:0-12949 GCA_964486115.1 uncultured Planctomycetota bacterium | reverse complement strand
TATACGATCCGTCCAAATGCGATGGGCGGCAAGTGATTCACTTATTTCTGGACAATCCCTTATCAAACTTTCCTCATTGGGATCTAACGGAATAAACGCAGACCACGGCCAGAGCTCAGCCGACCACCCTGGGCCCACGGCGGACGCCTCGCCGCCCGAATTCGTCGTTCAGCAGAACGACTCGGTCTGCGCCGGCACCCGATCAAGACCTGGCGGCCGGCCCCCAACGCCGCTCTACTTGAGCAGTCCGAAATTGACCAGGATCGGAAAGCTAGACTCGACGCACTCGGTCCCCAGCCTGCGCAGAATGTTGTAGGACATTCGCGCAAAGAACAGATCACCACTGAGTTCGGTGGCGTAGTCCTCCATCTCCTGTTCGTTGGCGAACATGAACTTGGGCATGCGGTCGACCAGGCGTTCATCCAGACCGAGGGAGTCGGTCAGCAGGCCGGTCTCCTCCATCAAGCGAGGAGCACTGCCGACCCAGATCGGATTGCGCAGTCCCTCGATCGTGACCCAGATCGGGAAGAAAAAGTACTGCGGAATGTAGATCCCAGCCACCGGGATGGTCAGGAGCTGGTTGAAGCGCGTCTGCTGCTCACCCTTGAACACCAGGTCGAGTTCATTCTTCTCATAGCTGCAGCAGTGTTCCATTATGTGATCGATCAGATGATCCACATCGATGTGGATATGGGACACACATTCCCCCTGCTCTTCACCGATCAGCATCTGCCCCGTTTCGAGTCGCACCGCTTCCTTCAGCTGACGTGTCAGCTGGTCCATCACGATGCGACGTTGGTCGACCTCAGCGTCGGTCAGGGTTTCTCGCTCGTGCTCGTTGAGTGAGAAATAAGGTTGAACGCAGGCGTCGAAGCTCACGAGAAGAACTTGAGCAGGCCACCATCGGTGTTGATCAGCCGGCCGCACAACTCCGCTTGTTTCTTGCCAAACCCAACCGTCGACGCCTGGACCTGAAAGACCGGGCGGTTGCGGATCTGCGTGATCCGCTGCACCTTCAGCCCAATCCGGATGGTCTCGGCCCAGTTGGGATGCTCGATGACCAGAGTCAGAGCCTCATCCCGCGTAAACGGAAAGAGGTTGAGAAAGCTCACCTCTTTCGCCGTGAACTTGAGCAGCGGAATCTGCCGAGGAGCGTCCTTCTTGCGAACGATCATGAACTGGCAATGCTTGATCTTGACCTTCTCTTTCAGCATCGCCGTGCTGCTGTCAGTCCCGAACTCGGCAAGCAGATCGGCCCGCTCCCGAGCCGCCTTGGCCTCTTCTGCCTGTTTATGGGCGCCCACGGGGTCACGAAAAACGTAATTGCGCACCCCCCCCGGGTGCTTGGTGCACTTGGCCACCTTGAGGTGGAATCCGTGACAAAGGACCATCCGTGTCGTGACAGCTTCCTCGTTGACGTAGGTACCGTTGATGGTGCCCATGTCCTCGACGAAATAGACCTCTTCCTCACGCCATATCCGGCAATGGCGGCGCGAGACCTCTACCACTGGAATCACGATATCTGCACTCCGGTGACGGCCGAGGATCACACTCTCCTTGAGCAGCGTATGCTCCTGGCCAGTGCGTTTGTCGACCAGCTTGGGACGTGATTCGAAGGTCTCCATCGGTGGGCTTGAGGCATTATAGAAAGACCCCGGTTGATGTCAAACAGCCTCGGGGCACAGGCCCGTTAGCGCATCCCAGAACACCTCTCGAGCAGCCAGGAGAAACAGGTCGTCTCCGCAACGAACAGACTGGCGGAACCGCAGTCCGAGAGCCGCATCGAGATGCTCGGCCCCCCGTCCCTGCACAGGGTTGGGCGCCTCGGCGCCGCCGATGAGCTTGGGCGCGAGAAAAACCGCCGCCGCATCGACCAACCCCGCATCTGCCAGCCCCCCGCCAAGCTCCCCGCCACCTTCGACCAGAATCGACTGCAGTCCCTGCTCGGCAAGACGGCGCCACAGACTGGGCAGGTCGACCCGCCCCTCGGGATCGTCGGGTAAGGCCCAGGGCTCGATCCCTAAAGCGGCCAGCTCTCCCGCCTGACCGGCATCCCGATGGCCAACATGTGCCACGATCGTCCGCACCTCACCCGCACTGCGAGCAAGCTGGCTGTCGCGTGAGATCTGCAGCCCACTGTCCACGATCAGGCGAACAGGCTGCCGCACGGTCAGCTCCGGCGGCACGTCTCGCACGGTCAGCATCGGGTCGTCGGCGACCGCGGTCCCCCGGCCGACGGCGACCACCTGACAGATGTTGCGCAGTCGATGAACTACCCGACGAGACTCGGCCCCCGAGATCCACTGGGAGTGACCGCTGCGGGTGGCGATCTTGCCATCCAGGCTCATCGCCCACTTGAGAACGGTGTAGGGTCGCCCCTGCGCGTGGACGCTGTGAAATGGGGCGATCAGCGCCCTCCCCTGCTCGGGCAACAACGACGGGCTGACCACAATGCCGGCCTGCTCGAGACGCCGCCACCCCTTGCCGGCCACCTGCGGGTTGGGATCCTCGACGCCGCAGACGACCCGGGAGACGCCCGCCGCGATGACCCGCTCGGTGCACGGTCCGGTGCGCCCCTGGTGAACACACGGCTCCAGGGAAACGTAGAGAGTGGCACCGCGGGCCCGGTCCCCGGCGGCCGAGAGCGCAACCACCTCCGCATGGGGGCCACCACACAGCGCGTGGTGCCCCTCACCAACGATTTCACCCTCGCGAACCAGAACCGCGCCCACCGGAGGATTCGGAGCCACCTTGCCGAAACCCTGGCGAGCCAGCTCGAACGCACGGATCAGGAACTGGCGGTCCCGCTCGGTGTCGTGCGCTCCCGACACGACTCCTCCTGCAGCTGCCCGAACAAGGTCAGCGGTGTGGCGCTGTCGATCTCCACCGTCACCAGCTGACCGGTCAGCGACGTCGGCCCTTCGAAGACGACGATCTCGAACTGCGGTGTGCGACCGAAGAGCTTGGATGCGTCTTTCTTCGAGCCCCCCTCGACCAGCACCTCGACGCTGCGACCAATCTGCGAAGTCAGTCGGGCCCGACTGACCTGCTCCTGCGCCTTGAGCAACATCTGGTTGCGCTCTCGCTTGATCTGTACCGGTACGTCATCGACCATATTGCGCGCGGCGACGGTCTGAGGACGGGGACTGTACTTGAAGATGAAGGAGTTCTGGAACTTGCGCTCGCGCAACAGCGCCACGGTCTTGTCGAACGCCTCCTCGGTCTCTCCCGGAAATCCGACGATGAAGTCACTGGCCAGGGCCAGGTCCGGCACCGCGTCACGCACCCGATCGGTGACCTCGAGATACTGCTCCACGGTATAGCCCCGCCGCATCCGTTCAAGCATTTCGTTGTCGCCATGCTGGACCGGCAGGTGAAGATAGGGGCAGACCTTGGGCTCACCGCCCATCACCTCGATCAGGTCGGGCGTCATGAAATTCGGATGGCTGGTAATGTAGCGCACGCGCCGAATCCCGTCGATCGCGGCAGCCCCAGCCAGCAACTCCGCCAGGCTGGACTTCTGGTCCAGCCGCTTGCCGTAAGAATTGACGGTCTGACCGAGGAAGGTCACCTCGAGACAGCCGCCGTCTGCCAGCCGACGGACCTCGTCGAGGATGTCCTCCTTGGAACGACTGCGCTCCTTGCCGCGGGTGAAGGGCACCACGCAGAAGGTGCACATCACGTCGCAACCCCGCATCACAGACACGAAAGCCTGGAACGGATTGGGGCGAGTCGTCACATCCCGATGAAACTGCACCTGGTCCAGTTCGACGGCCGAGATGCGCCGCCCCGTGCTGAACACCTCACGGACGAAAGTTCGTATGTTGTGGATCTGCATGCTGCCGACCACAAGATCCACCTGCGGAAAGCGGGAAAGAATCTGGTCCGACTCCCGCTGAGCCATACACCCCATCACCCCGATGACCAGGCCCGGTCTCTCGGCCTTGGCCCGCTTGAGGTGTCCCAGGTGCGAGCTCACCTTGTCCTCCGCACGCTGCCGAACGCTGCACGTGTTGTAGAGGATCAGATCTGCTGCTCCCCGGTCTTCGGTAGCCTCGAAACCCTCCGCCCGCAGTTGGCCCGCAACCAACTCGCTGTCTAGCTTGTTCATCTGGCAGCCGAAGGTCTCGATATAGAGCTTCCGCGCACTGGTCTCCAGTTCGGCAATCATGTTGTGCAGCATATCAGATGAATCCTGGCGCGGGCAGGGGGAATCGCTATCCTGTACGCACCTACACATTCAACCGAGCAGGAGTGAAAAGGATCGTGTCAGACAGCGGAGAAAACACCGGACTGGATCTGGACTACGACGACGAAGAAGCCTTCATGAATTCGTTTCTCAACCATGTCGAGGAGCGATTGAACTCGGGCGAGACCGACATTCCGGTAAACCTGGCCGGTATCGTGTCGCTGCCCGGGCCGTACATCGAGGCCCTGGAGGCAGCGGTGCTGGCGGCCGAAGGAGCTGGCGCCCGCTTGTGGTTCTTCTGTACCCCGGAGTTCTCCGCGCTGCTGGATCAGCTGGGCAAGAGCCGGGCGGTCCCCCACGAGATGATCGAGCCGGAAGTGGTCGACGTCCCGCTCGACGAGCGACGCTCCGCCTTCGAGTTGCTCGATGACTGGCTGATCGCCCGCGAACCGGACGAGAGGGATATGCTCCGACAGTTCCAGGATAACCTGGTGCTGATGTTCGATGAATGCGCCAAGATTCAACTCGACCTGCGCAAGATGCCTTACCTCTCCCAGCAACTGTGCAAGACTCTGGTGCTGACTGCGATCCAGGCGAACGAGCAAGGCAAGCCGATCCGGCTGAAGCTGACCGCCAGTCAGCAAAAGACGCTGATGAAAGTGCCCGGCTCCGAGTTCTTCGAGATGCCACGCGAGACCCGTCGAGCCAATACCCAGCAGGTCCGCAACCTCCACACGGCGAGCCAGAAGCTCAAGAGGTTGGCAGCCACTGCCCACGAGAAATCCAGTTCCCAGTCAGCGGATGAGCGGCGCGAGTGCATCCGGCTGCGCGTCAACAACGCCTTCATTCTGTACAAGCTCGAGTCTTCATCGAACAAACTGAAGACCCGCGTCGTCGACCTCTCCGAGAGCGGCCTGGCCTTTTACGCATCCGAGCCGATCGACGCCGACACGACGCTGGCGATCTACCTCGAGACGCCGGCCTTCATGCAGCCGCCCAAGGTGCCGGGCACCGTGGTCCGCTGCGAGCCGGTGGAGCTCAAGAGTGGAGTGTCCGCCTTCCGCATCGGGGTTCGGTTCGGCAGGGTCACCGAAGACGTCGGCACTGGACTACGTAACACCCTGGGCCAAAAGAACTGACCGATCGGCGGGCCTGGGTCTGTCAGCCTCTGGCGGCTTGCCAGGGAGCTGGCGCGGAGCCGTAACGCGAGGCGGCTCATCTCGTCAGGGGATGGCTGCACCGCAAGCGCTCGCACCGCTGCTCAAGCTCCTTGGCTCGTCTCCACCATCGGTTGCGAGCCTTCTCGAAGGAGCAGGCCTCCGCGCCGAAGGCCCGTGCCCAGGCATCCAGCAGGGTGGAATCGGGATCTTTCAGCGGCCCATCAAATACCTGGCGTAGGGGTCGAACACCTTCGATGCCCAGTCCATCGCCCGGTGCTCCTGCTTGCCGACCGACACAAAGAGCCTCTTCTTGTCAGCGTCGAGCCGAAAGGGCACCTTCCAGGTGCGTTTCTCGGGCCCGGACTGGCTAATGTACAGGGTCCCGTACCACCCACCGCGCAGGTGGGCTCCCTCTAGAAAGGGGGCCACGGAATAGACGCGACCCTTTTCGTGGGTCTGCGTACTGCGGGTGAAGCGATGGTAGTTGAAACGCAGCGACAGTGGGATCGCAACCTGGGTCTCGACCAGTTTGTAGGCCTGCTTCCGGATCTGGCGCCACTGACGAGAGGGCCCAATCCGAGTGAACAGCCGGGTGTTGGGGATCCGTGTGCCCTCCTGCAACACCCGCGTCTTCTTCAGCGGCGCCGCAATCGCCAGCCGATGGCTGGTCGCGCGAACCGACACGACACCGGACGGCGTGGACTCGCCCGTGGCGGGTTCCGTGGGCTCGACCGTTTCGGCGGCCTGTGCCACCGGCTGGCGCGGCTTATCGGCCTGCAACGACTGGTAGAGCAGCGCGAACAGGATCGTGTTGGTGCAGAGCAGTGTCAGAATGAGTTTCATGTCCGTGGTTCCTACGTGATATGACGGCCTCGGCGCTCAGCACGCTGGTGACGAAGCTGAGCCAGAGCGAGGCAACGTAGTTGAAGTGGTCCGGAACGTCGAGCAGGAACAGGCCCACCTGAAACATCCGGAAGCTGATGGAGGAGGCCGCGAGCGCATAAGAGCGGGTCATCCAGGCCAGATGGGCACGCATCCGCCGCTGACGGATGGCGAGCAGACCTGCCAGCGTGGTGCCCCACCAGGCGATGCCCAGCAACAGGAAGCCCGACTGGCCCCAGAACCCACCCCTGGCGTGAATCGCCAGGTAAAGTCCACCCGGCACCGCCCAGCACAGCGCGGCCAGAACGTAACCCCAGCCCAGCCAGCGGTGCAGCGTCGGCGATGTGCGCAGAGCCCAGCGGGACAATAGCAGCGGGCCGGTCAGCAGACAGACCAGAGAGCCGGTGATGTGGAAGTAGAAGGCACTGCGCCAGAGAGCCGACAGAGCCTGACGTCCCTTATCGAGAAAGAAGGCGTGGTCCAGCCCGAACTCGTAGTAGGGCAGCGTGTTGACCACGATGAGCCCAGACAGAGCCAGTGTTATCGTCCAGAATATCCAGCGGAATATCATCTACAGAGACTATCGGCCCATCGCCTCCGATTGGCCGTAACGGGCCTGTAACCAGCCGGGTAGACCTCGAAGTGCCTCGCGTTGCGCTGGTAGAAGCGCCAGTCCAGGGTCGGTGGGAAGAAACCGCCAGAGCCACACATGCAGTAGAGCGGCGCGCTGGCCGCCTCATCATAGCCCCCAGGAAACCCCGCCCTCCAAACCTGGATCAGGCGCTGCCGATTCTCGACCCGATCGCCGACGGTGAACAACGCAGCCACGCGCAAGGGAACCGGCGTGTCGCAACGAAGGATGGCTGCGACGCAAGAGCGGCCGCTCTGCTGAGTTTCGGCCGGGCCGCTAGTCCACTATCTCGAAGCGGGCCGTTACCGTTTCGCTGGGTAGCATCCCCCGGCGATACGCTCTCACGCGAATCGTCGCCGTTTCTTTCAGCTTGATCACCTTCTGATAGATCGGTGACGTGTCGGTCACTGGCCCCCCAAAAGAGTAGCGCATGTAGGCGCCGGGCGTGGAGACCTGCAGCGTTATCTTGACCCGCCGGCGATGCTCTCCCCCATGGGGTTGAATACGCGGCGTCGCCACGCGGGGCCTCGGCTTGACCTTCTCGATCTTGAACGAGGCGCTCACCACCGGGCTGGCCTTCCAGCCCTTGCGGAACGCGCGCACCTTGAGCGTGGCACTCTTCTCCAGGGCGATCTGTCCGCGCTCGAAACGCCTCGAGCGTTCGGTCGGTTCGCTGCCGTCGAGGGTGTAGCACACTGTCGCATCGGGCGTCGAGCAGCGCATCGCCACCTCCACCCGGTTCACGAACGTGCCCCCCCTCGGGTCGATTGTCGGCGTCAACACGGTGGGGACGACCGGCTTGGGCTTGGGCCGGATCTCGAAGGTCTCGGCCGTGATTGGACTTGGCCGGTGCCGAGCGGCAAACGCACGCGCCTTGACAGTCGTGGTGCGGCGCAAACGCAGAGGTTCGCGGTAACGCATGGAACTCTCTGCCGGCTGGCTGCCGTCGAGCGTGTAGCGGATCACCGCGCCCCGCGTCTGGCTCTCCAGGACAACTCGCACCTGCTCGACGAAGCGACCACCGGACGGGTCCAAAGTCGGCGGCGACGCCAGTGGCAGAGGCGGCCTGGACTTGGGCTTGAAGATCTCGAAGCGAGCCGTCCTCTCCGGACTCGGGCTGAACCCCTCCTTGAACCCGCGGACCCGCAGCGTGGCAGTCTTGCGGAAATCGACAGGCCATTTGTAGAGCGCCGAATCGAGGGTCGGCGCCGAACCATCCACCGTGTAGCGGAGAGCGGCGCCTGGCGTGCGGATGCGCAGCACCACGCTCTGCGCCCGGCTGTATCGGCCACCCGGCGGATGAATCGTCGGGGCGGCAACGGACCGCTGCGGTCGGCTGACAAGCGGGCTGCCACGACAGGCCTCGGCGAAATATCCCGCATCCACCAGAACCGACTGATCCCGTGTCGCGTGGCTCAAACGGACCTTGCCTCGCGACACTTCGAGCCGCGTGACGACCTTCGAAACCGCCAGGACCAGCCGCGTGCCGATGACCTCGGCCTGGGCGTGCGGCGTGCGGAACAGCAAGCGGCGCCAGGGTTCGCGCGGGGCCACGTCCGCCTCGATACGACCGACGTTGAGCGTGAACGCCTTCGGCGAAAGCGCCAGATCGACGCCTTGCTGAAGATCGATCGACGTGCGCTCGTTGGTCAGTTGGAGGATCGCGCTCCCCCGCACCCCGGTGCGGACAACGTCGCCCGCGCGCAATTCCACACCCGCCGTGGCGACGATCGCCCGATCATTGCGCAGCAGCAGCACGCCTCCGCTGGCCTGAGTGATCTCGGCCAAGGGCCGCACCACGACCCGTGGGGCGTCGGGGGGGCTCGGCTGGGACTGCGACGTGACGTGGCGTAACGCCACGACCAAGATCACCACCGACGCCGCGACCGCGGCGAGGGAAGCCCAGGGAATCTTCCGAGAGTTCTGGACGGGACGGGCGGGCTCGGCCGGCAGCCGGCCCGTGACTCGCATCAACGCGCTGCGCTCTCGAAGATGCTCGACGAACTGCTTGCCGCCCTCGGGTTCGGACAGCAGTGCCTTCAGCCGCGCCGCCTCGGCCTGATCCAGCTGACCGGTGAAGTACTTCTCGAACAGCTCTTCATGGCTCACTGCACGCCCACCGACAGGCGATGCGACATGCACTCGCGCAGTTTCTTGCGGATTCTCGAAAGGGACAGCCAGATCGCGTTGGCGCTCTTGCGCACGGATTGCGAGATGGCCTCACAGGACTGGCCCTTCCAGTAGTAACGCACCAGCAGATCTCGCGCCCCACGGCTCAAGCTGCGCATGCAATGCTCCAGTGCCTGCACGCGAGACGCCTGGTCCTCGGCCGCCCGGGAATCGAGAAACTGACTGGTTGCCTGCTGGACCAGTGCGTCCAGCTCGGGATCGGCGACCAACACCGTCTTGCGCGTCCTGCGGCGGGCCTCCTTGACCTTGAAGTCGACCATTCGCCGGACCCAGGGATAGATCCCGCGTGCTGGATCGTATTCGGCCCACTTCTCCATCAGTACCAGGTAGGCCTCCTGGACCGCATCCTCCGCCAGCGACCAGTCGCGAAGCTGCGCATAGGCATGGGTCGTCAGCGCCTCCCGATAACGAAAGGCATCTCGCATCACGGCTTGTTGGGACATCGTCTTGCTTATGATTGCGCCCGGGAGGAAAAAACTGTCAGAGAATATTCGTCGTTTTTTCTGACAGGATTCGCACTCGGCTGCCAATCAAGGTGAGCGCCTGGCGGGGCGCAGGTCCAGCGAGGAGCCCGTAATGCCCCACAAAGGTCGCAGAGCATTTCTCATAAGCCTAGGAGCAGCAGGAACTTCAGCAGCGATAGGACACACACTCTATCGCTGCCTGATGCGCTCCGAAACACAGCCCCCCCCCCCTCGCCCCGGCCGGACTGATCGCCGCAAAACGCTCCGGCCTGGTCCTCGGGACCCGGGTCTCGATGGCAGTCTTGCACACGGACCGCCGGGTCGCCGAGCGGGGGCTCGACGCCGCCTTTGCAGCCCTCGAGCGGGTCGAGCAGATCATGAGCATCTATCGGCCAAGCAGCCAGCTGAGTCAGCTGAACCGGTCGGGAGTGCTGGACGATCCCCATCCGCTGCTGGTCCAGATCCTGCGGGCGGCTCGCCGAGTCTCGATCGCCAGCCGCGGGGCATTCGATGTCACGGTTCAGCCGCTCTGGGACGTCCACGCCAAAGGCAAGCCCCCCAGTCCCTCACTGCTCTCGATTGCCCAAAGCCGCGTAGGATGGGCCAGACTGGGCATCTCGCGCAAACGTATCTGGTTCCAGCGCAGCGGAATGGCCGCCACGCTGAATGGGATCGCCCAGGGGTTTGCCACCGACCACGCGCTGGCCGCGTTACGAAGGGCGGGCATCCGACACGCGTTGGTCAACACCGGCGAGCTCGGGGCCCTCGGACAAACGCAGCAGGGTGACGACTGGGTCGTTGGAATTCAGCATCCGCGTGTCAGAGACGCACATCTCGCGCTGGCCAGGCTGGACGGCCGGTGCATCGCAACCAGTGGTGACTATGCCACCCCGCGGGGTCACCTGTTCGATCCGGCGACGGGCAAGGCAGCCAAGGCGTTCCAGAGCGTGACGGTCCTGGCTCGTAGTGGCCTGGAAGCAGATTCGCTCTCGACGGCGGTTTTCGTGGCTGGCCCCGAACGGGGAGCCGCCCTGATCGAGGCCACCCCGAATGCGGACGCGCTCCTGGTGCACCAGGACGGTCGAACCCTGGCCACTCGCGGCTTTCCGCGGGTCAGTTGAGGAGAATCGAATGAGAACCCTGATCATCAGTGCTGTGCTCGCTGCGCTGCTGTGCTCCGACGTTGGAGCAGACGAGATCGAACTGGTTCACGGCCAGAAGATGTCCGGCGTCCTGGTCAAGCTGACAACCGATGCGATTCACTTCAAGGTGAGGATCAGTGGAACCCTGGCCTACACCCGCATGCCGCGCACACGCGTTCGCTCGGTGACCGTCAACGGCATCCGCAAGATCATCACCCCCGCGAAGACCCAGCCCCGAAAGAAGTCCTCGGCACCGCCACGGGTCAAGTCATCGATCAAGCGCCGCTCGGCAAATAAGCCTGCCGCCGGACGAACGAAGTCCGAAATCGAGAAGCTGGTCGCGGACGCTGGCAAGAGTCGACCAACCTGGTGGAGTCAATCCAAGCTGAACTACCCGAGCACGCTCGACCTGACCTTCCCCAAGAAACCAGGCGGCGCCTGGAACAACCGCAAGAACCTGGGGCAGTACTACTGGGACATAATCAACCCCAACTCCACCAAGTGGAAAGAAGGAATCAAGCTGGGCCACTACGTCCGTGCTCTGGCCAGTAAGCGAGGCGACACCGATTGTGCCAGGCGAGTCGAGGCGATGCTGGCCGACAAGTACTTCAACCTGCTCCAGGACTGGCCACGCGCACTCCACTTCTTCCGTCGATCCGCCAATCCGTGGCAACGCTACAGGATCGCCGCCTGCTACTGGAGACTGGGAAACCGACAGATGGCGATCGACACCCTGCGCCAATATGCAGGGAACAACACCAAGGCCGAGGTCAAGCTCTGGGCCGATCTGGGAGAATTCAAAACCGCCGCCTCGCTCTGCTCCCGAATCTCGCCGCACGACATCCGCAGCTATTTGATGGGCGAGATCTTCAGATTGCAGGGCGACTACCAGAAAGCCCTGTCATACTTCCAGCAGACAATCGCAGTCAAGAAGAGCAGCTCGAGTCGCCGCTACGACCAGTACGTCAAGCGGGCCCGCTCTGCGGCCGCGGCGATCAAGCTGTTCGAGCTGCTCGACTTGCGCCGTGTACCGAATGGGGTCTACCGCGACAAGAGCACCGGTTATGCCGGTGACGTCCAGATCGAGGCGACGATTCGCGGTGGCCGGATCATCGGCTTGAAGGTGACCCGCCATCGGGAGAAGCAGTACTATGCCTCGCTGACCGACACCCCCGCACGCATCATCAAGAAGCAGAGCCTGAAGGGCATCAGCGCCACGACCGGTGCCACGCTGACCTCTGAGGCGATCATCAACGCGACCGCCAAGGCGTTGGCTGGGGGGCAGCGTTGAGGCTCGACCTGTTCCTCCCCTTCCTGCGCCGACGTAAGAAGAGCTTCCAGCCGCGGACCCGACTACTGCACAGGTTCCTGCCGCTGTTGCTGTTCTCCGACTGGGACAGCGCGACGCCCGGACCGGTGCGCCGAGGGCTGGCCCGGCTCGGACCGACCTGGGTGTCGGCGCCAGTTCGCCGAGGCGTCCAGACACTCTGCTTCAGCCTGTTCTGCGTACTGCTGTTCTACACCTGCTGGCCCTACGGGATCCCGGCGGGCCAGCACACCCAGGCGTTTGCCGCCAAGGAGCTGGTCCACTCGGAGTTGTTCCTGGCTCTGGACCCCCTGGTCAGTCTTTCGACCGCGGTCGCATCCAGGTCATGGGTCTGGTCGTTGTGTTTCGCTGCGGCCATCCTGGCCCTCGGCTGGATCTTCCCTCGGGGCTTCTGCGGTTACCTCTGCCCCCTGGGAACACTGATCGATTTATCGGACTGGGTACTCGGCAAGCGGGTGACTCGCTTCCGGATCCAGAAAGACGGCTGGTGGGTCAACCTCAAGTACTACGTGCTGCTGGGAACGCTGGTCAGCGCGATCGGTGGCGGACTGATCAGCGGTTTTCTGTCCGCCATCCCGGTGCTGACCCGCGCCTTCGTCTACATCCTGGGGCCTCTGCAAATGGGATTGATGCGCGGCTGGTATCAAGTCCCACCGCTGCACGCCGGTCACTACGTGTCGATCGCGATGTTCCTGGCCGTGCTGGGACTGGGCTTTCTGCGGCCCCGATTCTGGTGTCGCTATGTCTGTCCCACCGGGGCGCTCTTCTCGATCAGCAGCCTGTTCGTTCGAGCCACCGAGCGTAAGGTCGAGGACTCCTGCATCAGCTGCAACAAATGCGTCGAGATCTGCCCGTTCGACGCAATCAAGGCCGACTTCACCACCCGTATTCCAGACTGCACGATGTGCATGACCTGTGGCGGGGTCTGCCCGACCCACTCGATCAAGTTCGTCCCGCGCTGGGA
>CAZANL010000062.1:816-12951 GCA_964486115.1 uncultured Planctomycetota bacterium | reverse complement strand
AAAAACAGCCGCTGCTGAAAAAACAGCCGCTGCTGAAGAAACAGCCGCTGCTGAAGAAACAGCCGCTGCTGAAGAAACGCCCACTGCCGAAGGTGCCGACGATACAACCATCGGGGCAGAAACAGCTAACGGGGATTGCGTTTTCGAAAGACAAACGATTGCAGCGCTGGCTGAACAGTGCGCAACGCAAGGCGCTGGAGTCCGAGAAGGCAATCGCGCTCTGGCGACTCGACCCCAAGCGTCGGGGTACCCAGACCGACAGCAACCATCTGAAGGGGTACAAGATCACCCAGAGGGTGCTGCTGAAGACCGCCGAGGATCGCCGGGTGGTTCTGGGTGCCCTCTACCAGAGTATCGCTGAGGGCGATGATATGGCGCGGTGCTTCATTCCGCGACACGCGCTCATCGCGGGAGACCAGATCCTGGTGATCTGTTTCGAATGCTCCAGAGTCGTGTATTTCCTCAAGGACTACCAAAGCACGATTCCGATTTCGGGAGCCGCACTGAAGGTGTTCGAGAAACTGCTCGGCCGTTAGAGTACCGCGTAGATCACGCAGGCGGCCTGGAGGAGCATCGCTCGTACTGGGACAGCTCGAACAATCGGGGTGATGCAAACTCGGCGCAGTTCAATCCTCCCCTCGACCCGAACACGGGGTATATGAGCGGGGTCCCAAAACACTGCCCGATGTATCGGACCTTCACCACCCACCGATCGTAGGCCAATGCCGACTCGCGCCCCCGATCAGGAGAGTCTGGCTGCAGGGGTTGCCTCAGCGCGATCATCTGATTGGGAGCCACTTGCGGCCGGGCCCGAGGCCCGGCCGACCGCGGGTCTCAGAACGGCGTCTCCTCCGCCCGGATCCCGCTCCTCGACACGCTCTTCTCCTCAGGTCCGGGAGCGGATCGAGGAAGGAACTGGAATCGCTCTCCCTCGACACGGATCTTGCTGCGCTTCTCCCCCAGCGAGGTCTCCCAGCGACTAAGCTTGAGCCGGCCCTCGACATACAATGGATCCCCCTTGCGCGTGTACTTGTGCAGGGTTTCGGCCGTCGGACCGTAGTAGCTGACGTCGACGAACAGCACGTCTTCCCACTCGCTGCCGTCGGCCCGCTTCCCCTTACGGTTGACCGCCAACCCCAGATCCACCACCTGCCGCTCGGTCCCCGGCAGCTGCTTGAGCTCCGGATCGCGCGTCAGGTTCCCCATCAACAGCACCTTGTTCAGACTGGGCATGCCAGCCTCCTCGCTTGCGAGGCGTGGCGTCCGTGGCGCCACGCGAATCTCGTAGGCGCTCCCACACCTTTGAGTCGACCCACGGCCTGTCCCCTGACCGCGAAACCTTAACGACAGTCGCGGATGATCCCCACGACGACCCCCTGGACCTCCAGCGACTGGACGAAGATCGGCTCCATCCGCGGGTTGGAGGGCTGCAGCCGGTACCGATCGCGCTCCTTGTGCATCCGCTTGAGGGTGGCGTCGCCGTTGGGCAACAGGGCGACGACCGTCTGGCCGCTCATCGCATCGTCCCGCCGCTCGACGATGACGTAGTCCCCCTCGAAGATCCCATCGCCGATCATCGAGTCCCCCTTGACCCGCAGCAGGTAGCACTCGCCACGAGTGTTCAGCATCTCGAACAGCTCCACCTCCTCGACCTCTTCGATCGCCTCCACCGGCGCCCCAGCCGCCACGAGCCCGACCAGGGGCAGCCTCAAGCCGGGCTGATGCGCCACGTCCTCGGTCAGCTCGATGGAGCGCGCGCGGTGCTTGGTCCGCGTCACGGCGCCCTTTTCCTCGAGGGCCTTGACGTGCTCATAGATCGTCATCTTGGCCACACCGAAGTGGCGCGCCATCTCGTCGAGCGTGGGGCTGATGCGGCGCGCTCGGCGAAACTCCCGGACGAACTCCAGCACGCTCAGCTGTTTCTCGGTCAGATACATGCCGCTATCCTAACAGCTATATAAGTATTTTATAAGGTTCATTTCAGGATGCCCACACCCATCATACTGGAGCGGCCGCGAGATGCAAACTCAGGGGCGGGTTTTCCAACATAAAGCCTACTAGTGAAAGTGCTTACTTACTGCGAAAGGTGTCCTTTTCGAGCCTCCGGATGGCCGCCGTCCCGGTCTTCAGGCCATGCGCCTGGTGCGTGGAGTGATCGAGGGTGAAAGGCCCCAAAGCCCGGTCGAGATGGTGCAGCAGCAACGTCTCCCCGTCCGTATCGTGTCGCTGCGGGGGTGTGAAGTTGGCCGTATAACGCGCCACCTTGGAGAGTCGAACCTCGTCGATCAGCCCGTCGAACCAGCTCATCGCCTGGCCGCTCTGCCCCGGGTCGGCGCCGATGTAGAGTGGCAGGTGGTTGAGCGTCCGACGACCCGACCCGTCCGCCTTGGCAATCAGCTTGCCGTCAAGGTAAAGCCGCACCTGCTTGCCGTCATAAACGCCCGCCAGATGGTGCCAGCGCCCGACCTTCAGCTGCCCCTTGTACCCCGCCGCCGACACGTACTTGCCATTCAAGTGAACCGAGAAGTCCGGCCTCCCGTCACGCACGAAGATGCCGTACTCCGAGTTCTCGGTCTTGGACAGGAAGGCGCGCCGACCGCTCAGATCGCGGGCCCGCATCCAACCCTCGAGAGTAAGCGGACCATCCGGCAGCCGGATGGCGGAGGAGGCCACGCGAACACAGCTGTTGTGCTGCAGCCGCAAGGCCCCCGGCGAGGCCCCCTCGAAGTGGCCCTCGGGGGTCGTCGCAAGAGTCACCGGCACCGGCACCTCCCGCCGGGGCAAAGTCACGCGGACCTTTGCGTCCAGATAGTCGACAGCGAGGGTCAACTGCGGGCCCCGGAAGGACTTGCCAAAGCCCCCCGCAGTCCGCTGGACCTGGAACGGGAACGACTTTGTCGCGCCCGCTTCGATCTTGGCGTGCAGGTGCTCCGGCTTGAACGACCATGCGGGATCCTGGCTGGTCAACCCCAGGTCGATCGCGATCGGCCGCGTCGTCGGGTTGGTCACCCCGACCGCCAGCTGCATGTCGGCGGCGCCTCGCGCATCGAGCTTCAGCGGCCCGGACATCACCGGCTGCAGCCCGCGCAGGCGATCCACCTCATCCAGCCGGCGCTGGGTGAACTGCTTGGGGTCGATGACCTGCCCAATCGGAATGGCCGACACGCTGATACGCCGCTTGCGCACGGTAACGATGTTCATGTGGTGCAGCCAACCGGCACCCGGCAGGTCCGCCCACCTCCCGCCGCCAGTCGTCGCCAGCGTGTGATACTCGATGCCGTCCCGCTTGCCCGCGTAGTGCACCCGGTGGATGTGACCACCAAAAACGGCCGACACGTTGCCGGCGCCGACCAGCAGCTGGTGCACCTGACGCCAGTTGTTGTTCGGGTAGAGTCTGGCGATCCAGCGCGGATGGTGGATGAAGACAAAGACGTGGTCCGCGCTCTTGCTGGGCACCAGAGTCTTGCGCAGCCAGTCCAGCTGGGTCTTGCTCATCTGCTGGTGGCGAACATCGTGAAACGACTTGCGTCCCGTCTTGGGATCCCCCTCGTCGGAGTAGAGCACCACGAAGACCGCGTTCTTGTGGCGAAAGGAGTACCACAGCGGGCCGAAGTGCTTCTCGAAATTGTCGTCGTGCTCGTTGCGCGGCCGGTTGCGCCCTCGCCAGTAGACGTCGTGGTTACCGGCGACCGGATACCAGGGCATCTTCAGACGATTCATGATGGCGCTGTACGTCTGCGTCTGCTTGAGCCAGCGCCGAGTCGAGGTGTATCCCGGAATCAAGTCCCCCACCGTCATCACCAGATCCGGATCGAGCAGGTTGGTGTCCCTCACGGCTTGCTCGAGCACCTTCAGCCCCTCGATCGGTCCCCCGGTCCGGTCGCCGTAGACGGCGAAGTGGAAAACCCCCTCCTCCTTGGGCAACGTCAGCTGACGAGCACCCTTTCGACTCGTCTGGGGCTGGCGCGCGGGCTTGTTCTTGTCGGGCTGTTCCCCCTCTTGCGCCAGCGCGACCAGGGCGAACAGCAACAAGAGCAGGGCGGCGGTGCGGATGCGATCCAGCATCGGTCAGTCTCCTGGTTGGGACCACGGACGCCAGAATACGACCCGATCTGCAGGATCGACCAGCGGCCTGGTCCAATGGAACTCGAAAGAAGCGCGCAGCCCGCCCGCCAAAATCGACGCACTGGATCCAGCCGTGGCGTGGCTCCCGCGTTCGCCCGTCCAGGTCATCCCCCCCGACGCTCCGGACGGGTCCGCTGCCGCACCTGGCCGCTCTGCTCCCCCTGCTTCTTGAGCTCGGCGAACAGATCCTCGAGACTGCGCTGGTTGTAACGCGACGGCACCTGCAGACGCCAGCCTCGGGCCTCCTGGACGAACAGGAACGGCTCCCGCAACTGGATCAGCTGGAGGGTCAGCAGCTCGCCCGGCGCAACCGGCTTGCGCTCGACGATCTGCGCCTGGCCAAACAACTCGAAGTACTCGCGGTACCAGGCCCAGCCGGTGAAGAAGTCGGAGAAGGAGATCTGCTCACGGGTCCCCTCGGAGAGGCAGTGATAACCCGCCGCCGGGTCGTCCAGCCGAGCGGCCAGCTTGAAGAACTCCAGGCACCTGTCGGCCGACTCGAGCTGCGGGTAGGGCGGCTGGATCGTCTGCCGCGAACTGAGGCACCCGGACGCCACCACCAACAAGATCATCAACATTGTGCTTTTCATACCGATTTGACGCGCGGCGCCCACGCCTTATTCAATAGCTGACCTTGAGCAGCACCACACGCTGCCGTGTATGCGAAGCCGCCCGATAGCTGAACATCGATCGGGCGACGGTGGCCCGCGACGTCGGCATCGCGCCGATCACGATCGTCTGACCGTTGCGCACCACGACATCGGTCTGGATCCGGGTCAGCTCGACACCGCCATCCGACTTGAGAAAGGAGATGTCGGGTGTGATCCGAACCCGGATCAGCTGCCGCTGACGGTCGACGATCTTGGGCGTCACGACCATCGAAGCACCGGTCCGCACCAGATCGACGGTATAGGCCACTCCGCCCGGTCCATAATACAGAACCCTGCCCCGCGGAGTCACCTCGCCGACCATGATGCTGGCGCTGCCGCCGTCGACGACGAGGGTGAACTGCTCCAGCCGGTTGCTGCTGCGAACCCGACCGCTGCCGCCGGATAGCCGCACACCGAAGTGCTTGCCCGCGACGCCGACCGACAGGCCGTTGCGGTGAAAGTCCGCCTCGCCGGCCCGCACACCGACCTCCCCGTCGGAGTAACCTCCCCCCAGGCGAAACCCGGAGCCCTGGAGCTCCGCCAGGTCGAGGTAGGTATAGGACACTCGGATGTTGCCCTCCGGCACGTGACCCCGCGCTATCCTGGAGTACTTGGCGATCTCTCGCTTTTCTTGGGCCCACGAACTCCGGCCGCCGCGACGGCCGCGGGCATGCGGATCGTTGGCGTAATCGTCTCGCGGAACGGACTGGTTGGGACACGCCACCAGCACCAGCGACAGCAGTACCAGACCAACCGCTCCGTGCCTCACTTCTTGCTGCCTTCCTGGATCTTCTTGCCGCCGACGGTGAGAAACAGAAAGCGGTATGTCGGCTCCTCGCCCTTGCGCCGAGACATACCGAAGATCAACCCCCGGAGGATGTCGAACCGGTAGTACTCCTCGGCTGACTGGCTCTCGGCACTGAACAAATAGCCCATCAACATACTGGTCGAACTCTTCTGGTCATCTCCCTGATGACTGTAGAGCAAACCATCCAGCAGCCGCACCTCGGTGAACTCCTCCTTTTGGAAGTAGCGGAACAACAACCGGATCCGCAGCTCGGTCCGATCCTCGATCTCGTCGTCGCGGTAGTAGGCCAGCGGCCAGAGAATGTCGTAACGTCGCTTGTATTCGTCGTAGTACAGCAGCGGCCAGAGCTTGAACAGGTTGTCGATTGGCGAGATTCGAGGAGACCCGTTGCGCATGTGGAACAGCAGCGGAATGATCCGAAAGTCGGTGTCCTCCCCTTTCCGGTGGTAATGGAACAGCGGAAGGAACTCCCACCGCGTCTCCTGGTGGCCGTCGGTGCGGAAGCTGATCATCGGGCCAAGCACACCGAACGAGGTGACGAACGGCTCGCTGGCGCTCGGCTTCGACTGCTGCTCGTCCACCGCTTTTCCGGAAGCCACGCGGATAAACCGCGAGCCGGGATAACGCCCTTGAAACCTGGAAAACGAAAAGAGCGAGAAGTTGAACAGGTTGAACATGCGGATCTGGCGGTCCGGACCCCAGCGCTCGAGGTCCACAACCGAGAAGCGGTCTTCTCCACGGTCCTTCTCGCCTAGCGGAAGCATCAGGATCGACCGCTTGAGAATCTCCAGCCGGTTGTTCCCCTTCCGGTCCTCTCGCGTGATGCGCTCGGTGTAGATCAGCGGCGCGGGCGCAGCCGAGCTCTCGTGCGTCACGGTGCCACGGCTGCCGCGATAAATCTGCTTACTGCTCATCGCCAGCAAGGGCAAGGAAACGAACTCGTGCTGTTCTCGCCAGGGGGTTTTATCACTGCGAGCCATACTCAGCAGCGGCAGCGAAGCGAAGTAGGTGTTCTCGTTCTTCTCCGACCTCGACCCGCCATAGACCGTCAGCAGTGGAAGACTGAACCAATACTCGCTGGTGGGGCTGACCTGGCAGCCCGATGCCAGCGGGATGATCGTGAACTCCCGCTCGCCCGTTTCGTTGCTGTAGTCGTAGGTGTACAGAGGCAGCAGCCAATCCCGTCCACCGGCGGCGCTGCGCCGCCTTTGAAAGAACAGCAGGTTGATATCGACGTCCGGCTTGTTGGACGCCTTCTTCTTGGGAGCCGCGGCTTTTTGGGGAGCCACCGCGGGACCCGGATTCTCACGCATCGGCGCGCTGTGGCAACCGACCAGCAGAACCAACAGCGCAGCAGAGAGTATTGATCGAGGCATCGAGAACTCCAAGTAGTTCAGTGGTGAGGCATTATACCCCCGAACCCCGCCAAATCCTGGTGTACAATCCGCTCGATGATCTGCGACACGTGCGGCTGCGCCAACCTACACCACAAGATGCTCGAGGGACACTCGATCGCCGAGTGTCAGCTCTGCGGCGAACTTCACGGCGACCCGGACGACCTGCAGAACATCGAGGAGATCCGCGAAGGGGACGTCCAGGGCTACGATCGGGAGATCTATCCACTGGTCAAGACGATCACGATGATCACCGGGTTCAAGGTGCTTTCGGCCAGCGCTGGGTTTCAGTCCAAGGGGGCACCGCCGTTCGTCAATTTCAAGATCCACGGGCCAAAGGCCAGAGTCTGGCTAGAGAAAGTGATTACCAGCCTGATGATGGCCAACCGCGAACTCGAGAAACGCTGGGTCGTTGAGGTGACGCTGATCGACGGCCTGAGCTTCACGCTCAAACCCCAGATGGATTGTCCGCCCCATCTGGTCGACGCAACGGCCGTCCAGCGAGCGCGGCGGGACATCGGCTCGATGACCCGCTCCATCCGCCGCAACATGAACCTCTCCTGGTGGCACGAACTGGAGGATTGATCGTGGCTGACTCCCCCCTCACCCCCTGGAAAGACCGCCCATGGGTACTCGTATCCAGTTCCCCCACGAGACTCAAGGTCCTCAGAGAGCAGGGCATCGACGCGACCGTGGTGCATCCCTTGACCGAGGAGATGACACTGCCCTACCATGCGATCGAGCAGTCACTGGTTGAGCTGGCAAAGGCCAAGCTACTCAACGCTGACATAACGGACGAACAGATCGGGCTGGCCTGTGACACCCTGGTCCTCTGTGGCGACACCGTGCTCGGCAAGCCCGGGAACGTGGAGGAGGCGCGCCACATGTTGCAGATCCAGCACGAGGTTGGCCGGCAGGAGATCCTCACCGGCGTGGCGCTACGAGTCGGAGGAAAAACGCTTACCGGACTGGCGCGAGCCACGGTGACCCTGCACAAAGAATCCCTAATCGGCCTCGACGAGCACCTGGCCTCCGGCGGCTGGGAAGGGATCGCCGGCGGGTACGACTACCAGAGGGATGACGATCGTTACGAGCTCACCGAGGGGACCCTGGAGGACATCTGGGGGCTGCCGGTAGGCATCATTGCCCAGCTGCTCAACAGCGCGGAGCAACAGCGCGGGTGAGACGTCTGGGGATCGACCCTGGCGAGGCGCGCACTGGTCTGGCGCTCTCGGACCCACTGGGCCTGACGGCGCGCCCGCTGGAAGTCGTGCGGTCTCGCGACACCCAAGCCGTCCTGCAGCGCATCGCCGAAATCGTCGCCGAGCAAGAGGTGACCCTGATCGTCGTCGGCTTACCCCGCAACATGGACGGCAGCGAGGGCCCACAGGCCAAGATCGCAACGGAGTTCGCCGAGAAGCTAGCGTCCCATCTGCCCAAGGTCGAGGTGACCCGCTGGGATGAACGACTCTCCAGCGCGCAGGCCGAGCGGGTCCTGCGAGAGGCCAAGCTGTCCCGCGACAAGCGGAAAGCGCGGATCGACATGGTGGCCGCGCAGATCATCCTGCAGAGCTATCTGGACGCGCACGGTGGCTCACTATAGCGAGCAGATCCAGCAGCACCTGGCCCGGCCTCGGAACCCCGGCGCGCTCCCCAACCCGACTGCCGTCGGACGGGCCGAGAATTCGGCCTGCGGAGACGTGCTGGATCTGTACGTGACCCTCGAAGACGGTCGTATCACCCGGACAGGCTTTCAGGCCGCCGGCTGTCCACCAGCCATTGCCGTGGGCTCGTTACTGACCGAGCTGCTGATCGGACTGAGTCCACAGCAAGCGCTAGCCATCACAACAGACCAACTCGAGGAGGCACTGGGAGGCATTCCGAGCGCCAAGCGCCACGTGCTGACGCTGGCCCGCGAGGCGGTCAGACAGGCCCTGCAATCCGTCCGTAACTGAGCTTTATCAGCGCTTTACATTTGTTGCACCGACGGTATAGTGGCACGTTCTGCCTCCCTTCAGGGGGATTCCACTCAAACCAAAGCGCCCAGGTATAGCTTGACGTCAACAGTGCCGATGAAGAAGAAAAGCCTCAAGCAGGTCCACGATTACGTCTACCTGAAGTACATTGAGGGGGAAGACGTCAGCGACAGTGACCTCTCGGACGAGGAAGCTTTGTCCTTGATGCGAGAGCATTACACCCGGGTGGCGCTCGAATCAAATCCCGACTTCTACAACTATGGCGTCCTGCACTTCGAGATGGCGTTCTCGAATGAAGACGCACAGCTGGAGTTCTTCATTCGCGCCAAGCGAATTCTGGAACGTTATCTGGCCTACACCGGCGAAGAGTGGGACGAGATCGCTGACCGACTCGACGATATCAACGAGAGCCTGAAAGATCAGGGTGTGTTGATGCAGGTCGAGTCGGCGGGCGAGATCCTCGATGACCCGGAGCTCGACATCCGCGGATACCTCGAAGAACGCAGCCGGTTCAGGCAGTTTCCCGAGGGGATGGTGATGATCCCCGGGGGTCCGTTCCTCTCCGGAGCAGAAAAGGAAACCGTTCAGACGGAGAGTTTCCTGATCGACCAGCATCCGGTGACCAACTCGGCTTACGGCGAGTTCCTCCAGCAGACTGCCTACCGGGCTCCGAAGTACTGGGATGACGAGCGCTTCAACCAGCCGGACCAACCGGTGGTCGGCGTGTCGCTCAGCGACGCCAAGAAGTTTGCCCGCTGGGCCGGCAAGGACATCCCGAACGAGAATCAACGGGAGAAGGCCGCACGGGGCACCGACGGGCGGACGTATCCCTGGGGAGATGACCTTCGCGGCAAGGGCGAACACTTCGACCTCGACCCCGCGAGCGCGGCGAGCCTGTCGGTCAAGGAACACCCCGATCAAGCATCGGTCTATGGCTGCCAAGAGATGGCCGGGTTCGTCTGGGAGTGGACCACGAGCCTGTACCAGAAGGGCACCAAGCTGAGAGTCCTCAAGGGCGGTTCCTGGACGGACGACGAGCGCTTCATCAGCTGCGACGCGCGCCTGTTTGCCAATGAGCGGGAGAAGTCGGACAACGTCGGCTTCCGCTGCTGCATCAACGGCACGTGACACCTTGCGGCAGCCCGGTGTCTCCGATTGGGGACACCCCTGTCTCCCCGCGGAGACCCCGTTCTCCGGGTGTCCCCAGGCAGCCCACGCCAACCGAGCACAAGCCCAACTCGCCCAAACAGTTAGCGTCACCCTCCCTAAACCGATCAGACGGCACAGCACTTGCGAGAGAAACGCACGTCTGGACTTACCTCCCCGTCGGCACGTGAGGTCACCATGAGAAGGGTATGCTGTTCGATCCTGATCGCCGCGACGATCTTCAGCTTGGGCGCAGTTCCACTCCGCGCCGATACCTTCGACGTCTCCGACGGCCAGAAGAAATTCTACAAGGCGATCGCCAGCTCCTGGGTCAGCCGCAACGATGGCGGAATATCGAGGTATTTCGACAGTCGCGTGTACCTCGACCTCGGCCCACACTGCCGTGCCGGAAAGTACAAGAAAGCGCAGGCCATCGGCGTGCTGAAATCCCACCTCAACCGGCATATCGCGCCCGATCGGAACAAAACCAAGATCCTTCGGATGACAGACGGCTACATGGTCCTGCGACACCATTACAAGGACCTACCAACCGGTCAACGCAAGCAGCAGAATCTCTGGTTCTACGTGCGCAAGTCCGGTCAGTCATTCATCCTTACGGAGATCAAGCGGTAGCGACCGAGCGGTCCGCCAGTCAGTTGCCGCGAGACGGCAGCCAAGCACTCGATCGAGTGCTGGGTGGCAGTTTTCGCCGACCCTGTTAAGCTAGCTGCGGTGCTCAAACGGCTCTTGCTCGTTGCTGTGTTCCTCATTCCCAGCGCTGCGCTGGTGTGGCTCGAAGTGCACAGCAGCAGACAGCTGGCGGCGCTCGAATCCTCCTGGACAGCAGACGCCCGTCAGCTGCAACAAGAGGGACTCTCGGCGGCGACAAGAAGCTTCGCGACGCTCGAGCGCGACCTCACCGAGCGGCTGCAGACCGCGATTGCCGATCCCGCCGTGTCGGCGGCGGCCACCGATGACGCGCTCCGCGCGGCAATCGCCAGACGCCCGCCGGCGCAGGCACCGGACGGTTTCGAGTTGCGCGACGAGAGCGGCACCTGCCTGGCCTGGAGTGGCACGACCACTCAGGCGCCCACGGTTTTCGGCAACCAGCTGTCTGTGGTGGTGACCAACGACCGGACTGGACCGGTGCTGGTGCTCGGCCAGAAGGTGTTGCTAGCTGGCAGGCCACTGTACTTCCGCATCTTCCATCCGCTGACAGCCGGGCTGCTGGGACAGCACCCGAGCAACGACTTCCAGGCCGCGGTCGCTGCAGAATATGGCCGCAGCATCAGCATCACCTTCGGCCAGACCGACCCGAATCCGGATGGACTGTCCCAGCTGCTCCGCTCAAGAACCGGCGTGACGGTCGGCCAAGCTGTCGTTCCTCCAGTCAGCCTGGAGGCTGAGAAGCAGCGGCTCGCTCTCGAAGCCGACCTGCTCTCGCTCGCGCTCAGGGGGCTGCTGCTGCTGATGGCGTCCGGCATGATCGCACTCCGGCTGTTCCACAGACAGATGCCGAGCGGAGTACGCTTTTTGCTGCTTACCGGTGTGATTGCCGGGACCACCCTGCTGCTGCTGCGGGTCGACCTGACCCGACTGTTGCCGGCCGAACAAATCGTCGGACCAACCTACTACTCCGACATCAACCTGGGAGTCTTCGCTCGCTCGCCGATCACCTTGCTGGTCACCTTGATCGGTCTGCTCTTGGTGGCCCTCGCCGCCCACACACTACTTGCGCCAGCCGAACAACCGCCGCCCCCCGACCCAAAGAACACCGCACTGGCACTGCTAGCCGGCATCGGAGCCGGGGGACTGGTCTGGCTGTTCATTCGCGCCACATACAACCTGGTGACCAACTCCTCGTCTGTCGACTTCTTTCCCGCCATGCAGGTCACCCCCGAGTGGCCGGTGCTCCTGCTCCAGGCCGCCCTGTTCCTGCTGGCGCTCACCGTGCTGCTCGGCACCGATCTGCTACTGGCCCGCACCCGCTGGTGGCTGGGTGGCCTGGGCCAGCCGGTGGCCTGGGCCGGGGCCCT
>CAZANL010000062.1:0-806 GCA_964486115.1 uncultured Planctomycetota bacterium | reverse complement strand
GTCGTCGCCGGGATCGGCCTGCTCGGCGGATGGCCCACCGGTTACCGCCTCCCGGTCTATCTGGTCAGCCTGGTCTGGTTCTGCGCGCTGATGCTGGTACTACTGCGAGAATACCGCTGGGTTGCACGCGCGCTGGTCGTGCTGCTGGCAGCCGGCGCGATGGCCTACCCCACCCTGGCCCGGGCAATTCACGACGATCTGCTGGCCGACGCAATCCACGAGGCCAACCGATTCGACTGGGAGCAGGAGGCGGGCAAACGAGTGGCCCGGGCCGGCAAGCTCGAGCTGGCAGCTGACGAGATGGCCAGTACGCTGCAACAGGCATGGGCCAACCCGCAGAAGGGCGACCTGGCGTTCGCGCTCTGGGCCGCTCTCCGCGAGTCGGACCCCAAGGTCAGTCTGCACTGCCATCTACGCATCTTCGAACCCAACGGTGTGCAGCTCGGGCAGTTCAAGCTCAACATGCCGCCCTGGCGCTGGTACAGCCGGCAACTGCTAGCGCTCGAGAAGGCCCCCCAATCGACCACGGGGACTGCGCGGATCCAGCTGCGCCGGGACCGCTCCGACCTGGAACTGCACACGACCATCCGCGAGGTGACAACACTCTCGGGCAAGTTGATTCGCCTGTCACTGACCCTGCCGTTCCGCGAAGACCGTTTCCGACCACAAACACCTGTCCCTGGCATGTTTAACCTCGGGCCACGGCCTCCTGAGAGCCGGCTGTTTCACATCCTCTGGGACGGCAAGGGAGGCGTCCGCAGTTCGCTCGGCGCGATCGCGCGTAATCTGTCTCGGCCCGAGGCGTC
>CAZANL010000061.1:12692-12966 GCA_964486115.1 uncultured Planctomycetota bacterium | reverse complement strand
CCCTGCAGCCAGCTCGTCGAGGGGAGGGCCTTCCGCCTCTGGAGGCTCTTGCTCGACGGTCCCTACTCGCTTCCGACGACGGGACGGCCGACGATCCTGGCTTGTGTCGCGGGGGAGGCGACCGTCGACGGACAGAGGATGACTCGCGGACGTACTGTTCTGGTCCCTGCGGTGATGAATTCCGTCAGGCTCGAGGGGGCTGCCGAGGTGTTGATTGCAACGACGACCGATGGATGACGAAGTCCGACTGAGCAAGTTTCTGGCCGAGGCGGGC
>CAZANL010000061.1:0-12682 GCA_964486115.1 uncultured Planctomycetota bacterium | reverse complement strand
AAGCTGATCCAGGATGGCCTGGTCGAGGTGGATGGCCTGGTCGAGCGCTCGCCGGGGGTCAAAGTCGTGCCGGGCGCGTGCGATGTGCGCGTCGAGGGTCGTCGTGTCAAATCGCAACCCAAGGTCTACTTTTTGCTCAACAAGCCAGCGGGCGTGATTTGCACAAATGCGCCGAACGAGCGAAAAACCCGGGCGATCGATCTGGTCGACACCCCCTTTCGACTCTATACCGTGGGCCGCCTGGACGAGGACTCCGAGGGGTTGATCTTGCTGACCAACGACGGGTGGTTGGCTCATCGCCTGACGCATCCGTCGTATCAGATCCCCAAGACCTATCGGGTCAAGGCGCGGGGGCGCGTGCCGTCGGAGGTGCTGTCCGAAATTCGACGAGGGGTGCACCTGGCCGAGGGCAAGACCGCGTCGATCGAGGCCCGGATCAAGCGGCGCGGAAACAACGTGACGACGATGGAGCTGGTCTTGCGGGAAGGGATGAACCGTGAGATCAGGCGTGTTTTTGCGCGGCACGGTCACACTGTGTATCATCTTCGACGGATCGCTCTAGGCCCGCTGAGCCTGGCTCGGCTTCCTCTGGGCAAGAGCCGTCGTCTTTCTGCTGCAGAGATCCGCAGGCTCTATGCCTGTGTAGACAAGAGGGGGCGTGTCGAGGGCAAGCAGCGAAAACCAGGCCGGAAGAGGGGGCGTCGCAGGCGGTGAGCATCACGACCACTTCCGGCAAGCGGCGTCGCGGTCGACCGTCGATGGCCGAGCCCACCTCGTACGATGTCGACGAGCGGACCGGGATTCACGAGTACCGCTACGCCAACGGCTTGACGTTGCTGGTCGGAGAGCGGCACAGCGCTCCGATCGTCTGCTCGATGATCTGGTATCGGACGGGCTCGGCGAGGGAGCGCCAGGGGTTGACCGGCGTGTCTCATTTGCTCGAGCATCTGATGTTCAAAGGAACGCGGCGTTACGGTAAGGGGGCGATCGACCGTCTCACCCAAGAGCTCGGCGGGCGCAACAATGCCTTTACCAGCCGCGACTACACGGCCTATTTCTTCGTCCTGGCTTCCGACCGTTGGGAGCAGGCGCTCGAGGTCGAGGCCGACCGGATGGCGGGTTGCCTGTTCGACCCCAGCGAGTTTACCGCAGAGCGCAAGGTCGTTCTCGAGGAGCTCTGTCGTGACCTGGACTCGCCCTGGGGGGTTCTGGATCAGGAGTTGATGGCCGTTGCGTTTCGTTACCATCCGTATCGCCACCCGATTCTGGGCTGGCAGGAGGACCTGGAACGTTTCACCCCGGAGGTGGTGCGCGACTACTACCGAGCGCATTACCACCCGGCGAACGCGATTCAGGTCGTGTGTGGGGATGTCGACCCAGACCATGTGGCCAGCAGGGTTGGGCAGGCCTATGCTCATTTGCGCCCGGGCAAGCCGAGCGAGGCGCTCACCGGACCGGAGCCGCCTCAACTCGGCGAGCGCCGAGTCACCGTCCGCAGCGACAACAACGTGTCCCGGCTGCAGATGCTGTACCACACCGTCAAGTTCGACCACCCGGACGTCCCAGCTCTCGAGATGGCTGAGGTTCTGCTGGCCGAGGGTACGGCCTCCCGCCTGAGCCGCAAGCTGGTCGAGGACCAGCGGTTGATGCGGTTCGTCGCAGCCTACAATGACGCAAAGCGGGAGCAGGGGCTGTTCTGGGTTTACGGGGACCTCAACCCCGACGTTTCGGTTAGCCGGGCCGAGCGAGCGGTGACACGCGAACTGGAGAGGTTGGGAACCGGGCGGATTTCGCGCAAAGAGCTGGAAAAGGCCTACAACCAGATCGCCACGGGCTTTCTGTTCCGGATCGAACGAATTTACGAGTGGGGAGAGACAATCGGTCGCTTTGCCGTGCTGGGCGACCACCGCGCGATGGGGACCTACCTGGATCGCATGCGGGAGGTGACGGTCCAGGACATTCGTCGCGTGGCCTGCAAGTACCTCGTCCGGCGCAACCGGACGGTGGGGTTAGGCCTGCCATACGGCCAGGTCGCGGGTGGCGAGTCGTGATTCGCATGCTGGACGTCCCGGTCGACGAGGCGACGGGTGGTGACCTGCGAAAGATCCGGCATGTCTGCCCCAACGGACTGGTCGTGCTGATGCGCCCCAAGTCGGATCTGCCGCTGGTTGCGGCCAGGGTTCATGTCCCGGCGGGGCAGAGCAAGGAGCCGGCGGGTCGCGCGGGGGTCGCCTGGTTGACCGGCCGCTTGTTGGCCAAGGGCACCCGGCGCCTTGGTGGGATGGAGATCGCGGAGATGATCGAATCGGTCGGCGGCGAGATGGCGACACTCTCGGTCGGCGGCTGGCTGGAGGTGCGCAGCGAGGATCTCTCACTGGGTCTCGATCTGCTGGGTCAGTGTTTGTTCAAGCCCCGCTTTCCCGTGGCGGAGCTGAAGAAAATGCGCCATGAACAACTCTCCGGGATTCTGGTCGAGCAGGACAGCCCACAGCGGGTCGCCCGCATGGCCTTCGACGAGGCGATCTATCGCAAGCACCCCTTTGCTCGTCCGGTCCTGGGCTATCCCGAAACGGTGAAAAAACTGACGCGAGCGGACTGCGTGGCGCATCACAAGGCTCACTTCTCTCCGCATCAGGCGATTCTTTCGCTGGCCGGAGATTTTGACCCCGGCGCGTTGATCGAGCAGCTCGACCGCTCATGGGGATCTCTGCCGGTTGGCATCACCCCCAAGATCAAGGTCCCGAGAGTCAGTCGCCAGCGTCGGCGGCGCGAGAAGCGAATCTCGAACCAGAAGCGGCAGTGTCACATCTATCTGGGCCACCTGGGAGTCCGCCGAAGGCATGCGGATTTCTACCGCCTGCAGGTGATGGATCATATCTTGGGAATGGGTGCCGGATTCACCGACCGGCTGTCACGAGTGCTGCGTGACGAGCTGGGGCTGGCCTACACCGTCTACGCTTCGATCAGCGCCGCGGCACAGGAGCAGCCGGGCACCTTCCATGCGTATATCGGCACGAGCCCGACCAATGAGGAGGCCGCGGTTGCCGGAATGCGTCGCGAGATCAGGCGCATCCGAGACGAACCGGTCACCTCCGAGGAGCTCTCGGGAGCAAAGTCCTATCTGACCGGCAGCTTCGTCTTCAAATTCGAGACGCTGCGGCAGCTGTGCGGCTACATGTTGCGGGCCGAACGGTTCGGGTTGGGGAACTATCGGACCGAATACCCCAGCTGGATCAACGCGGTCACCGCCAAGGATGTGCAGCGAGTTGCTCGTACCCATCTGGATCCGGAAAACCTGACGCTGGTGGTCGCAGGGCCAGCGCGGTGACGATACAGCTCGCCGAGCACACTCAGGTGATCGATCAACTGCGCGAGTCACTCGGGCGAGTGATCCTCGGTAAGCCGCAGGTGCTCGAGCTCACCGTGACCGCACTTCTCGCGGGCGGC
The DNA here is from genome assembly GCA_964486115.1 of uncultured Planctomycetota bacterium. Lineage (GTDB taxonomy): Bacteria > Planctomycetota > JACQVV01 > JACQVV01 > CAZANL01 > CAZANL01. Next base: position 9,235 of record CAZANL010000061.1, on the reverse strand, counting down.
CACCTGCTGGTCGAGGATGTGCCGGGAGTCGGCAAGACCGTGCTGGCGCGTGCGCTGGCCGGTTCGGTGGGTGCGAGTTTCAACAGGATTCAGTTCACGCCGGATCTCTTGCCGGCCGACATCACCGGCACCTCGATCTACCGCGACGGTCAGTTCACCTTCAACGCTGGGCCGGTCTTCGCCAACATCCTGCTGGCCGATGAGATCAATCGTGCCACCCCCAGTACACAGGCCAGCCTGCTGGAGGCGATGGAGGAGTCGCAGGTCACGGCGGATGGGACGACGCACGCGCTGCCTGCGCCGTTTTTCGTGATCGCGACACAGAACCCGATCGAGCTGGCCGGTACGTATCCGTTGCCCGAAGCGCAGTTGGACCGCTTCCTGATGCGGATCTCGATCGGTTATCCCTCCACCGAAGACGAGATCCGTATTCTCTCCGACCGCCAGGAGGGTGATCCCCTGCTGAAGGTGCGAGAGGTGATCGGGCCCGAGCGGATCCTGGCCCTGCGCGAGGCTGCTCGCTCCATTCCAGTGCACCACGCGGTCAAGGATTATATCGTTCGGATCGTCAGTCAGACGCGTGAGTGCCAGGAGCTGGAGGTCGGTGCGAGCCCCCGGTCGGCTCTGGCGTTGATGCGCGCCTCGCAGAGCTTGGTGTTGGTGCGAGGGGTCGACACCTTCGTCACGCCCGACGTGGTCAAGCAGCTGGCGCCCCAGGTCTTGGCGCATCGGCTGGTGCTTTCGGCCAAGGCGCAGCTGGCCCAGACCTGTCCCGAAACCATTGTGTCGAGAATCCTGCGCGAGGTCACCGTTCCGGTCGAGCTGGATGATTGATCAGGCGTTGCCTGATCTGTATGCCTCCTGGTTCTCAGCAGCACTGGGGCGTTCGGCGCCTCGAGAAGAAGGCGCCGACTGCGCCAGCTGTCCGATGTGTCCCGACCGGTTCTCGCTCGACACGAAGTGCTGTACCTATCTGCCGGTCTTTCCCAACTTTCTGGTCGGACGGATCCTGCCGGAGCCCTCGATGGCGGCCCGGATGGAGCGGGGCGGTGTCAGCCCGCTAGGCGTGGGGCGGCCAGCGGGTTACGCCGATCGTTTCCTCCAGCGTGCTGTGCAGCACGCTCGGCCTCAGTTGGGGTATGGTGCGATTTTGGATGGCTCGGCCTGTCCGCACTATGTCGCCGACAGCGGGGTCTGCGCGATCTGGCGTCACCGTGAAGCGGTTTGTGCCACCTGGTTTTGCGCCCATGATCAGGGGGAGCTCGGCGCCGCGTTTTGGCGGGCGCTGCAGCAGCAGCTGGTGCTGGTCGAGGACGCGCTCAAGCACTGGTGCGTCGAGCAGTGCCCACCCGGTCCGCATGCGCTGGACGAACTCTATTCACCGGATGTGGATCGCAACCCAGTCGAGATGTTCGCGATCTACGCCCGCTACAAACGGATGTGGGGTGATTGGATCGGCCGGGAGGCCGAGTACTTCAAGCTCTGCGCGGAGCATGTCTCGTCGCTGAGCTGGGACGCCGTTCTCGAGCTTGCCGGTCCGCCAGCCAGCGATGCGCTGGCCACGACCCGGGAGGCGCTCGGGGGGTTATGAGTCACCGGACCATTCAGTTCTGGCGGACGCGCAACGTTCTGGCGCTGGTCGCTATCCTCCTTTGCTGGTTCGGCTGGCAGCACGGGCGGATGATTCTGGTCGCCTGGTCGGCGGTGCAGCTGCTGTTTCTGGTCTCGATGTGGTGCCTCGGAGCGTATCAGGTATCTCGTCTGGACGTGCGTCGTCGGGTGGCCAACGGAGCGTTCGAGGACGAGGTGGTCACCGTCGAGCTGTTTGTGGCCAACCACGGTCTACTGCCGGTCTTCTGGCTGGAGGTGGCGGACCGCTTCCTGCCGGCGGAGTACAGCTACAAGCGGATCCTCTCGTCCGAGCCGATCGAGCGGAGCCAGATCGTTCAGCTGAGCTACCAGGGACAGTGCTTCAAGCGAAGGGGGCGCTACGACATCGGTCCGGTCGTGATTCGGCTGGGCGATGCGCTGGGGCTGTTCGAGCACGAACGCATCTTTGCGCGGGTCGATGAGTTTCTGGTCTATCCCGCGACAATTGAGCTCTCGCGCCTGAGTCTGAGCGGCGAGAGCCCACGACAGGCGGCGCGGCTGGTCTCTGAGAAGCACGTCGGCGCGAGCCCGTCTTTTCACGGAACGCGGGAGTACCGGACCGGCGACGAACCGCGCACGATCCACTGGCCGACCAGTGCTCGACGTGGACGGTTGGTGGTCAAGGAGTTCGATCGGGAGGTGGCCCGACACATCACGATTTTTCTCGATCTGGCGGCTCGCAACCTGGCCGGTTTAGGACAGAAGTCGACGCTCGAATACTCGGTCAAGCTGGCGGCCAGTCTGGCGCGCCGCACCCTGGCTGGCCGCGGATTGGTCCAGCTCTACGGCGCGGGGCGGCGCAGCCTGTTCGTCCCACCGGGTGCGGGACAGCGTCAGTTGCTGCGCATCCTCTCTGCGTTGGTCGATGTGCGTCAGGATGGCGAGGTCCCATTTGGTGATCTGCTGGCGATGCGCCTGCGCAACCTCCCTCGTGGATCCGCTGCGGTGATGATCTTTGCCGGGGTCGGGCTCAGCGAACTGCAGGTGGCCGAGCTGCTCGCAATCTGTCGCGCCCGACAGGTCGTGCCCTTGTCGATCGTGATCGATCAGGGGTCGTTCTTCAAGCTGCGCTACCCAGAGGAGCCCGCGAGCTGGAGTCCGACAGACCTGGCCGCATCTCTGGCTCAAGGGTCGACGGTGTATGTCGTCCAGGCCGAGGGGGACATCGAGACCTACCTCGAGCGGCCATGGCAACCGCCGCTCGACGCCTCCGAGTTCGAGGAGGTCGCCTGATGAAGCGGGCTGCCCTGGGGGATGTCACCAACCTGAAGCATGCGACGGGCAGCGCCGTGGCGCTGATCGCTTCTGGCGTCGGCATGCGAGTGGTCCGCGGCATCGATCCGACCCTGCTGTCGCTGACGGCGATGGCACTCGGTCTGAGCTGGTACTGGCGCAGGACCATCGGCGGGGTGCTCGAGAGCCTCAAGCGGGGCGTTCAGCTGCTGCTCCTGCTTTATTTCTGGGTACTGCTGGTCGTGCTGCTGGCGCTCTTGCTGGCCCCCTTGGAGCAGATGAAGGACGCGATCCGACTGTTGCTGGTCAGTCAGCTGTGTCTCTGTTTGCTGATCACGGTGGAGTGGGGCTATCCGGTGATGCTGTTCAACACGCTGCTGCTGATGATCACCGCTGCGGTTCTCTCGACCGGTGGATTGCCCCTCTGGTGTGCCGGATACATGGTCCTGATGACAGTGGCGTTGTTGGCCCGTCATCAAGAGTTGCGGCTGCATGAGCTCACCATTGCCAAGGCCGTGCGCCACCAGCCGACCGCGCGGCAGACTGCGCTAGCTTGCGGTGTCGTGCTCGCGCTGCAGGGGCTGATCATCCCTTTCTTCCCCGATCTGCGGATCGACCTGGCTATCGCTCAGCTGGGAGACAGCCAGCCGAGAACAGCCGCCGATCTGGTCTGGGCCTTCACGCAGGCGACGTTCTTGGTCGGAGGGGCCGCCTTGGTCGTCTGGCTGTCTCGCAAGTTGTTGGCGGTCCCGCTCAGGGGGATGGGCCAGGCAGAGGTCCCATCCGACATCCAGCTGCTTCTCCAGGCACCCGAGAGCCGGGGGCAGACGCGACGGATAACCAAGCTGCGGATCTTTCTCGATGCTCGGGAGCGGGTCGTCGAGGAATACTGCTGGCTACTGCGCCGCCTCTCGCGACAGGGGTCTCACCGGTCCAGCTTCCAGACGGGGCGGGAATTTCTCGAGCTGATCGCGCGTCTCAGGCCGGAGCTCAGCGAGACTCTCGTCGAGTTGACGGCGTTGTTTTATCGGGCACGTTATTCAGATGAGCCGATGACCAAGCGGGATGTCACTGAGGCGCATCGGCTGACGCGCCGGATCCTGGCTCTCGCGCCCCCGCCGAGACCGGCGGAGAGCGCGTCCAGCGTGCGCTAAAGCCACCTGCGAGCCAGGGGTCTCATCGTGCCCGGGGCTTTGCTCGAAAAAATTACGGGAATTCTCGATCGGTTGGTAGGCCGACTGTCGAACCAGTGGTGACAGGCAAACACAGACAACCAACCCAGCCAGCGGAGGACGATACGATGAAAACACTCGAGACGCTCCTCAAGCCGATGCAGATGACCGAGACCCAGCTCACGAATTTCAGCGGTGGACGTGGGCGGGGTGGATTGCTTGGATTGGGTGATAGGGTGAATGGCGAAGGACTGAACGGCAAGCTCGATTACGCGCTTGGGTTGAGCAAAGGCCACCCCCTTTTATTTCGGGCCGACCCCGCGGGACACGAAGATCCATGGTCCCCTCACCCTGGAAGATTGGGTGCAGAAGGAGTTTGGCGACTCCCCATTCTGATCGACACCAGGCGCGGATCTTCAGAGCCAAGTAGGTCTGGTCGAGGTCTGTCGTGCTGTGGCGAAGTTGTCGCGAAGTTGTCGCTAGAGACACGGTGCCTCGGCCAGATGACCGAGAATCAACTCAAGAGTATTTGCGGTGGAGGTGACCGAAAACGGGTCAAACGGATCGCTTCTCCAGGGTTGCCTTCTCGGCTCTGATCCAGACGCTGGGCGGATTGTCGAAGACGATCTTGCGGATGGCCTTGAGCTTGAACCGGACGCCGTTGTTCAGCCGGACACCCCGGTAGGTCAGCCGGACACCCCGGTAGGTCAGCCTGGCGGTCGTGCCCTCCAGCTTGTGGCCGTTGGTGCAGGTCAGCTCGTCGGCGGCCAGAGGCCAGAGGCTCGCCACGAATAGCACGAGTAGCAGGCGTAAAGTCATCGATCATCTCCATCAGCGAAACCGGGCCATGCCTCGTCCCGCCCGGTCGCCCGGAGAGTTCATCGATAGTCGAGAATTGTTATCGAACGATCGAGATCGCCTCGAAGCCCAGGTCCGGGCCCCAGGTGGAGAATCCGATTCGCGTGCTGTCCTTGACCCGGAGCGGGGGGACGTGCATTCGGGTGAAGACCTCGACCTTGTTGATCGTCAGTGTGATCTGCTCTCGGAGTCGCTCCAGCAGCACGACGTACTTGTCGGCGGTCGGTAGCTCCAGGTCGGAGCTGCGGAAGAACAGGTTGTCGTACTTCTCCAGGCCGACCCGCATCTTCTTGCCGCCGTGGGACGGGATGAACAAGAGTGTCCAGCCGGAAAGCCCGTCCTTACCGCCCTCGCCGTCGAAGGTCAGCGTGAACTTCGGTCGGTTGTTGTCCTTGTTGCGCAGGATCAGGCCGAGTCGGAAGTCACCGCTCCCCTTGGTCAGTTTCTTGGGCAGCCAGAGCAGGTTGGACGGAGAGTCCTTGGGGAAGCCGGGCCGGACGGTGTACTTGCGCCAGGCCACGCCTTTTGCGGTGCTGGCTCCGTAGAGCACCGACTTGTCCCGCAGGCGGAAGGAGCCGACCTTGGCCCGCAGCCGGGACAGCAGGCGCCCGCTGATCGTGATCGGCGGACGCCATTTCTTGCGCGATTCCTTGGGGGGCTCGGGCTGAGGCGTCGGCGGCTCGAGGCTGCGCCGGAGGTCTTTCATCGGTAGTCCGTTGGGGCCGGTCACGGCCGCCACGAAACCGGCCACGCCATTGCCGTTGGTGATCTTGAGCAGCAGGATGTTCTCGCCCTTCTGCAGGTCGAGCGGCACCATCATCTCGTCGGGCGCCTTGCCCCAGCCGCCACGCCAGTACTGGCCCTGGCCGCCGTTGCCGCCGAGATGCCCCATCTTGTACAAGTGGCGACCGTTGAGCCAGACAGTCAGGTGGTCGTCAGTGCGCAAGTAGAGCCGTGCCGGGCGCGTGTCAGGCACGTACAGCTTGGTGTAGGCATAGGAGGAGGTGTGTTCCCCATAGGCGTATTTGATGTGGACCCAGCCGCTCTTCTGCAGCACGACGTACTTTCCCTTCTCTCGGCTCGGGTCCCGCCAGACCGCGGTGTGCCTGTCGTATTCGTATCGCTTCTTGAAGTCGATTTCGCCCTGTTCTGGAGGGAACACCTCGGTGTAGCTGCGGCCGGTGTTGGCCAGGAATGGACCGGCCACCTTCCACTGGTAGATGATGCCCAGCCCTCTCTCGGCGAAGGCCTGAACCTCGTCCCACGGGCGTCCCTTGATGTCGACCAGGCGCTGCTGGAGTCGGTCTCGATGAGACTGTGAGTTGGGGTAGCGAGTGACGCCGTTTTCGGTGGCGGCCCAGCGGGTGAAGGCGCCTTCTCCGGCCTCCATCTCGTTGGTGATCGCTTCACGGTCGGATTCAGCCAGCGGAAAGCGGAATGCGCGCAGGTCGTCGAATGCCTTGTCGCCGAAAGCCTTGACGAAGAAGTAGGCCAGTGCCCGGATGGCCTGTCGTGGCCGGCCATCTCGCACCGGTGTCCGGTTGTATCCCCGAAAGAAGGTGCGGTAGAGGTTCCAGTCGTAGTACCCCTTGCGCTTTCCGTACTTCTCGACGAAGTGCAAGAAGAAGCCCGCGCTGGGGCCGTATTTGTGGATTCGCCAGAAGGCGAGGTCGCGCTTCAGGTAATCGGAGCGGAATGCCTCGAGGTTGGTGCGGAACGAGTGCAGCGAGTCGCCGGACTGATGCAGCACGTCCAGGGTGAACGCGGCGCCGAAGTTGGCGATCCCCTCGACGAAGCCAGGATAGCCGGGCACCACGTTGTAGATGTTGTGCGTCAATTCGTGGTAGAGGAAGCCGGTGTCGACCCGGTATCGCGTGTTGTCCTTGTCGGCTTTTCCGACATCGATGATCTTGCCCCCGCCGACGCCTCCGCCGAAGTCCCACAGTTCCTTGAAAAAGACGGTCAGCCGGTCTCCGCCGGGGTTTGGGACCTTGCCATAGAGGTCGGTCTGGAAGATGTAGGCCAGGTCGAAGCGGAGCGTTGCCCGGTGGCTGGCGATCACTCCCTCGACCATCTTCTTCGGCCCGATATAGATGAATTTGTGGCTCGGCTTGACCAGGATGCGGTCGAACGCCGGATTGGTCTTGGACTTCTCGACCTCTTCGAGCTCGGTCTCGGGGACCGCCTTGAACCATCCCTGCTCGAGCCGTTTCATCGCCTGCTTGGCTGGCTCGATGTACTTGTCGCCGCTATCTCGCGCTCGGCGGTAGGCTTCCCACGCCGCTCCCAGGTGTCCCCGCTTTTCGAGGCCTCGAGCGAGCTCGAGGATCTTGACCCGGTGGCGCCACTGCTTGGTCTGCTCGGCCGCCTCGATGATCTTCTCGTCCTTCTTTACCTCGCGCTGGATGATTCGGTTGCGAATGCCCTTCTTTCCCTTCAGCACGCGCTTGGCCTCGTCGAGAGCGCCGACGACTGCCTGGCGGCCGTTCTCTTTCAGCATGCCGCCGACCTCGTCGAGGATCTTCAGCGCACCGTGGAACATCTGGCGGTCGAACAGCCTTCCGGCCTCCAGCCGCAGCCAGCGGACCTGCTCGGCCCGAATTCGAGAGCGAACGATGGCCTGCTCTTCGTCGGTCAGCGGCAGTGGGTCGAAGCGGCCGAGGCCTTCGATAACCTGCCGCAGCCGTTTTTTTTGCGGGTAGTCATTGCTGGCCCGGATGCCGTATTCAAGCCGGTCGAACGCTTCTTGGTATTTCTTCGCTTTGGTCAAGTTCTCGACCTGCGCGAGGATCGCTTGCTCCTGTTCGGCGGACAACGACTCCCGTTTTTTGGGGGCAGCAAACGTGGCGACCAGTCGCATGTTGTCCAGGGTCTTGGCGCTGCCACTCGGCAGCTTGTTCTTGCCGGACGCGACATCGATGAAGCCGACAAAGATATCGAGCGCGGCGGGCAGATCCTTGTCGATGCAGTTCATCGGGAACAGCGAGGGCAGGCGGTAGGAGACCGTTTGGCCGGCCTGGCATGTGCTCGGCTCGGTTGCGGCCGCGTGATCGCGGCGAAACAGCACGTCGTCTTCGGCGGCTACCGCGACTCTCACGCGATAGGGTGATTTCGGAGGCTTGGTGACCCTCAGGGTGAAATGCAGTGTGAAGCGGCCTGTTCGGTCCAGCTGCTGGGTCTCGACAGTGGCGGAGACCTGGATCTCGCCAGCCGATAAGGCTGTGACAGACCAGAGGCCGAGCAACAACACCGCCGGCAGATGCTTCAGTGACATGGCAACTCCCGGAAAAAGCGAGGCACCCTTATATCATCTCCGCCCGTTGGCTGCCAATGCTTGACAGTCGTCACCGTCACAACTAGCTTCTGTGCCCCATGCGCGTCGGTATTATCTCGGACGTTCACGCCAACTGGCCAGCTCTGGAGGCCGCCCTAGCGGTTTTCGATCGAGAGGGTGTGGACCGTATTTTCTGCCTGGGCGATATCATCGGCTATTACACCGAGCCCGCGGAATGCATCGAAGAGATGATGGACCGTGAGATCGACTGTATCCGAGGCAACCACGAACGCTACCTGCTCGGCCAGGAACTGGACGGCATCAACAAGACCGCCCGTCAGGCGATCGAGTACACCCGGACTCAACTCGACGAACACCATCTCGCGTTCATCGAGGGCCTGAGCAACACCATGCGTGTGCGCGACTACTTTCTGCTCGTGCATGGGTCGCCGCGCCATCGGGACGAGTACATGCTCTATGCAGAGCAGGTCTACCAGAACTTCGCCAAACTGGAGCGGGACTATTCGGAGTTCCGGCTGTGTTTCTACGGCCACACCCACCTGCCAATGGTGATCGCTCGGGAGCAGGCGATCTGCGAGTTCCATCAGGATACACGCGTGCCCCTCGATCCGAAGGCGACCTACATGATCAATCCGGGCAGTGTTGGGCAGCCTCGTGATCGTTGCCCGAAAGCCTGTTTTCTGCTCTATGACACCGACCGACACGAGGTCCATTTCTATCGGCGCGAGTACGACCTGAAGGTGGTGCAGGCCCGAGTCCATGAGGTGGGGCTGGATCCGCGGCTGGCACAGCGGCTGACGCAAGGCCGATAGCAGACAGCCTGGACGTGGGGCGGCCTGGCCTTCAGGCGCGTTTTGGTGCGATATCGTCGGGGAGCCGCTGGCCTGGCTCGGTGCGCATCGGTTACTGCTTGCGGTAGCAGGTGACCTGGATCATGGTTGCGTTCGATCCGGCGAATCCGAGGAACAGCCGAGCTTGGCGGGGTTCGCGAACATATCCGACTCGCTCCAGTTCACTGCTGATCGGG
>CAZANL010000060.1:0-13080 GCA_964486115.1 uncultured Planctomycetota bacterium | reverse complement strand
AAAGATGGTGGATAGCCTGATTGCAGGCCCACCCTACGTCTACATCTGCAACGAGTGCATCGACCTCTGCAACTCCATAATGTTGGAGGAGCTACGTAAACAAGGCGACCCGGTGCTCTCCGACGTCGGCCTGAGCTCGCACACCCTGCCCAAGCCAATCGAGATCAAACAGCGCTTGGACCAGTATGTGATTGGTCAGGATCAGGCCAAGAAGGTTCTCGCGGTCGCGGTGCACAACCACTACAAGCGCATCCTCTCCCGCGTGGACGAGTCCGAGGTCTCGCTAGACAAGTCAAATGTACTGCTGGTCGGACCGACCGGCAGCGGCAAGACCCTGCTGGCCAGCACACTGGCCAGCATCCTCGACGTCCCGTTTGCAATCGGCGACGCAACGACACTGACCGAAGCCGGCTACGTTGGCGAAGATGTCGAGAACCTGCTGCTCAAGCTATTGCAGGCAGCCGATTTCGACCTGGAGAAGGCCCAGCGGGGCATCCTCTACATCGACGAGATCGACAAGATCGGGAGGACGACCCAGAACGTGTCGATCACCCGCGACGTGTCGGGCGAAGGCGTGCAGCAGTCTCTGCTGAAGATGTTCGAAGGTACGATCGCCAACATTCCACCCCAGGGTGGGCGCAAGCACCCCGAACAGAGCTATATCCAGATCGACACCAGAGACATCCTCTTCATCTGCGGGGGGACCTTCGTCGGGCTGGACCAGATCGTTGCCCGCCGCATCGGCCGCAAGAAGATAGGCTTCGTCCCCGAAGCCCAGCGCGGGCCAGAGCGGGAGCTGGGCGAACTCTTGAGCAAGGCGGAGGTCGAAGACCTCATCCGATACGGGATGATCCCGGAGTTGATGGGGCGCCTCCCGATCACGACCGCGTTGATGCCGCTGACGGAGTCTGACATGGCGCGCATCCTGGTCGAGCCGCGAAACGCGATCGTCCGCCAGTACCAGAAATTTTTCGAGATGGAGAACAAGAAGCTCCAGATCAGCGAAGAGGCGCTGCTCGAGTTGGCCAAGAAGGCGATCTCCAAGGAGACCGGCGCGCGGGCGATCCGATCGATCGTCGAAGCGCTGATGCTCGACATCATGTACGAGTTGCCCAGCCGCGAAGATATCACGAAGGTGGAGATCACCCGCGAGATGGTCCTCGGCGAGGTGCCTTGCGCACTGCCGCCACTCCAGGACCAATCCGAGCGGCGCGAGAGTGCCTAGCACTCTGCTAGGCCTTTCGCGCTCGGCCCTGGATCAACTGCTCGCCTCACTGGATCAGCCAGCCTACCGCGCCGGGCAAATCGAGGACTGGATTTATCGTCGCTTCGAGACCGACGTCGACGCGATGACCGACCTCCCGGCTGGCCTACGAAACCGGCTGGCCGAAAACGCACGCGTGACCAGCGTGATCGTCGACCAGTGCCACACCAGCCGAGATGGCACGATCAAATTTGTCATGCGCCTGCAGGACGGCAAGCTCGTCGAGAGTGTGATGATTCCGGAAGGGAAGCGACATACCGCCTGCATCTCATCCCAGGTCGGCTGTCCAATCGGATGTGTCTTCTGCGCCAGCGGGCTGGACGGCGTCGCCCGCAATCTCGACTGCGAAGAGATCCTGGCCCAGTTCCTGCTCATCAACCGGCACCTGTCCCCGGCCAAGCTGACCAACCTCGTATTCATGGGCATGGGCGAACCTCTACTCAACCTGGACCCGCTTCTGGCTGCGATCGAACAGCTCAACAACCCGCAGCGCTTCGGCTTCGGCGCCCGCCGGATCACCGTGTCGACCGTCGGCATCTCGGGACGGATCAAAAAACTGGCCGCCTGCGGCCTACAACTCGGGCTGGCTCTCTCGCTTCACGCGCCCACGGACGAGCTGCGCAGGCGGCTCGTCCCGTACCCACAGCGAGCCGACCTCACCGAACTGCTCGACGACGCCGATGAGTTCCGTCGCTCCGAAGGGCGTACGGTGACGGTCGAATACGTCCTGCTGGCCCAGAAGAACGATCGCCCCGAGCATGCCCGAGCGCTCGCCCGCCTCCTGCGGCGTCGACGCCACAAGGTCAACCTGATCCCCTGGAACCCCGTTTCGCGCATCCCGAACCTGAAGCGGCCAACAACCGAGGACGTGCGGCGCTTCGCCGATATCCTCGAGCAGTCGGGGCTGACCTGCACCGTGCGACGCCAGCGGGGAGATGACATCGCCGCCGCCTGCGGGCAGCTGGCAACCCAACCCTGACATCAGCTGGCGGCTCCCTCTCCCGCTCGACCAAGACAGGAGCGCAATTTTTCGACTCGACCTCGACTAGCCGCCCCGTATACTGCCGGCCATGTCTACCCGCATCGACAAGAACCAGCATGCGATTCTATGCACCCTGAAGCAGTCTGAGAGTCCGAATTCGGTCTCTCAGCTGGCCAACGCAACAGGCCTGGACCAGACCGTGGTCTCCGCCACCCTGGAGATGGCCGAGACACGAGGCTGGGTCGGCATCGAGACCGAGGAGAAACTACAGGCGGTCCTTGGCGAAGGACAGCCGGCTGAGTTGCCGCCACTCCCCGAACGGCTCATCCTGCCCATTCTGGCGAATGCGGGCGGGGCAATGGAGATGCCCCAGGTCGCCGCCTGGGCCAGAGATCAAGGCACCTCGATGGGCGACATCGTCAAGTGGGGCGCCCGCCGGGGTTGGACCGAGAAAGCGGGCAAGCAGCTGACGCTTACCGACGCCGGCCGGAGCGCAATCGACCACCCCGCAGCGGACGAGCTGGCCATCCATCTATTGGGCCAGGAGGGGCGCACATTCATCGAGGACACGGACCTGGCGGAGATGCTCAAGGGGCGTGAGCTGGGCGGACACAAGATCAAGATCAAGCAGCGACGCATTCGCTGGGCCAGCCTGACCGACGCAGGACGTGCGATGCTCGAAACCGATGTCAAGATCCAGGAAGACCGCAGCCAGCTGACTGCGGAAGATCTGGCCAGCGGCGCCTGGCGCGACATCGCGCTGCGACCGTACGACGTCACACTCGCTGCGGAAACACGACACCCGTGCAAAGCCCACCCGCTGGTCCGCATTCTCCAGGAAACGCGCCAGGCGTTCCTTCGAATGGGTTTCAGCGAGATCGTTAGCCCCCACGTGGAGAGCGCCTTCTGGAACTTCGATGCGTTGTTCCAGCCCCAGGACCATCCCGCACGGGACATGCAAGACACGTTCTATCTTTCGCGGCCCGAGACGACCCGCCTGCCGGACGAGGCGCTCGTGGCGCGCGTGCGGAGCACTCATCAGGATGGCGGCGACACCGGCTCCGACGGCTGGGGATATCGCTGGAACGCCGATGAAGCAGCCCGCGCTGTAGCCCGAACCCACACCACCGCCAACACCGTGCGCGAAGTAGCCAAGGACCCCAAGCCCCCACGAAAGGTGTTCTGCGTCGGCCGCGTCTTCCGTAACGAGACGATCAGCTACAAGCACCTGCCGGAATTCACCCAGGTGGACGGCATCATCATCGATGAAAAAGCCTGCTTCCGCTACCTGCTCGGCACGCTTGCCGAGTTCTATCGCCAGATGGGGTTCGAGAAGGTCAAGTTCAAGCCGGCTTTCTTCCCCTACACCGAGCCGTCGGCGGAGGTCTTCGTCTGGTTCGAGCCGAAGCAGGCGTGGCTCGAGCTTGGCGGTGCGGGGGTGTTCCGCCCAGAAGTGACTCAACCACTGGGATGCAACGTCCCCGTGCTGGCCTGGGGCCTCGGCCTCGAGCGGCTGGCGATGCTGCGCTTCAACCTGGGCGATATCCGCGAACTGTACCGATCCGACCTGGACTGGTTGCGGGGGGCCCCACTATGCCGGTAATCGGAATCAGCGTCGAGCGACTGACCAGCCATCTGACGCAACAAAAGACGATCGAAGAGCTGGTCGACATCCTCGAGTCGCTAGGCTGCGACGTCGAGGACACGGCTCAGATGACTCTTTATGACTGCCCGGCCTGCCACGCACCGAGCGAGGCACTGACCAAGGAGGAGGCACCACGCCGCTGCGGCTTCTGCGGACATGAGCGAGAAGAGGGGTTCGAGGCGATGGGGACCGACGAAGTCGTCCGGCTCGACCTGCTTCCCGACCGACCGGACCTGTTCGACCCGGGGGGACTGGCACGGGCGATCAAGGGCTTTCTGGGGATCCAGACCGGTCTACCCAAACACGACGTCGGAACCGGGGAGATCACGGTCTCGGTCGACCCGGCACTCTCGAACGAGGACAGCTACCGACCGTTCATCGCTTGCGCGGAGGTGGTCGTCCCTCCGCTGGCGCACGACGGCCTGCGCGACCTGATGAAGCTGCAGGAGAACCTGCACTGGGGCATCGGCCGAGACCGTAAGCTCTCGTCGATCGGCGTCTACGATCTGGAGGCGATCACGCCGCCGATCAGCTACGAGGCGGTTGCCCCCCAGGGCGTGACCTTCTGCCCCCTGGGAATGCCCGGGACCCCGATGACGCCGCAACAGATCCTCGAGAATCACCCCAAGGGGAAGGCCTACGCTCACCTGCTGGAGCAGCATCGCCAATATCCGCTGCTGATCGACAGTCAGGGGCAGGTGCTCTCGATGCCCCCGATCATCAACAGCGAACAGACCCGGCTCAGGATCGGCTCCTCCCGGCTCTTCGTCGATGTGACAGGCATTACCGCGGTGGACGTCGAGCGCACGCTGAACACACTGGTGGCCTCGATGATCGAGATGGGCGGGGAGTTGAGGTCGGTCGAGATCGGCGACAGATCCACGCCGGACCTCTCGCCGCGCAGTATCGAGATCTCCTTGCCCGAAACCAACCGCTGGCTTGGTCTCGAACTCGACGGAGACGGACTGCGCGACATCATGGGCCGGATGCGCCTGGACGTCGACGGCGGGCCGGAGAACTTCCGGGTGTCCTACAGCGCTTTCCGCAGTGACGTCAAACATCCGGTCGACCTGATGGAGGACGTCGCGATCGGTCACGGCTACGCCAACTTCGACATGCAGATCATCCCGTCGGTGACCCAGGCCGAGGAGTTGCCCGAAGAGACGCTCTCCAACCTGGCCCGCAGCGCCATGCTCGGATTTGGGTTCGACGAAGTCCTGACGCTGATGCAGCAGACCGAGACCAACCACTTTCACCGCCTGCGGCTCGAGCCAGCCGACTACGCTCAGCTGGGGAACCCGAAGTCAGCCGACCTGAAGGTCCTGCGGACCCACCTGCTCAGTGGTCTGCTCGAGCTGCTCGAGCAAAACAAACGCAAACCGGCGCCGCTTCGGCTGTTCGAGATCGGCAACGTGATCCACCTGGACGGTTCGCAGGAGACTGGAACGATCGAGCTCCGCCGACTGGCCTTCATGGTGATGGGGCCCGAAACGGGGTATGCCGAGATGCGCGCCACGCTGGACGGGCTCCTGCAGGAACTCGGCTGGACGGGCAGCTACGCTCCACTGGAGAGCCCCAGCTTCATCGCCGGTCGCGCCGCCTCGATGGATGCCGGCCACGAACGGCGCGCCACGCTGGGCGAGCTGCACCCCGAGGTGATCACCGCATTCGGGCTGCCCTATCCCGTCTCGGCGTGCGAGCTGGACTTGATCCGCGTGATCGGCTAGAGAACCAGTCGACCGCATCGGACCATCCCGCGTCGCGGCCAGATTCACGACAGCGTACCGGTATTGGTGCGCCCACCCCCCGTATACGCGGCGTTGCCCACGAGCTCAGGCAAGCGCCATCGGACAACCGGCAAGACGCGGACATCTCGGACGCAGAACCCGGACTCGTCAACCGGGGCGCACCGAACTGGGAGGTCCTGCTCCCAGAACCAAGTCCGAGCTTCCCGAAACGGCGCGGTCGGCCTCGCCCTATGCATGCCTTTGCATTAGAATCACACCATGAGGTTCGTTCTGCCCCTGCTGCTGTTGTTCGCCACCACCCTCTCGGCAAAGGTGACGAACTTCGAGGTCAGCTCCTTCGGCATGCGCGATATTCACGCCATCGCCGGGGGGTGGTACCCGGTATTCGTGCAATTCGAATACTCGGGACCCGCGTGCCAGGGCCAGGTCGAGATCAATAACCCGCGGCAGGCCTCGACCTGGCGAGTGCCAGTTCAGCTGTCCAAGCTGACCCGACGCCAGGTCACGATCTACTGCTATCAGCGAAATAACCCGAACTCGGACGACAAGCTCTCGATCAGGCTGATGCGGGGCGACACGGTGCTGGGTGAGCAGAAGCTTCAGGTCCAGACGCTGGAGGGCAAACACTTCAGGATTCTCTTGCTGGGGCACCCCAACCTCCAGCGGTTCGCCCATCCGGGGCGCCTGCCATCGCGGGCCACCGTCATCCACCATCCGCCTGACAAACCGCTGCCCGACCGTCCGGAGGGGTATGACGCCTTTCAGCTGATCATCGCCTGCCGCTATCCGCTGCAGAAGCTGACACAGCCTCGACAGCGCGCCCTGATCCAGTGGATCCAGGGGGGAGGCGAGCTGCTGTTTTCGGCCAGCTCCTCCGAAACCGACAAGCCACTTCCGTCCTTTCTCGCCCCGATGCTGCCGGTTCGCGACCGAACAGAGGCGCAGGACCGCCTGGAAGCAGCCCGGACACTGGCAAAAGACACGAGCACGCAGCGTCCCGCACCGTTTCGGGTGACCCTGGCCCAGCTGGCGCGCGGCCGTGCCGTTGCTCTGGGCGAGGGGGGCGGCGTGCTGGTGGCGGAGGTCACCCAGGGACTGGGCCGAGTCGTGTTCTGCGGCTATGACCTCTCCCGCCCTCCGCTGATCGACTGGCCGATGCGAGAGCACTTCCTCCAGCGCATCGTCAACCCACCCGCCGCCTTCCAACCGACCAAGGGTATGGCCATTCCGATCAACGAGCTGCTCAGCCAGCCAGGCGAGTCCAGCTTCTTGCTCTGGATCGCGATCTACCTGATGTGTTACCTCTCGGTGCTGATCGGGGGCGGGATCGTTTTTTCCCGAAAGCTGCAACGCAGCCCCAAGGTGCTGCTGGTGCTGCCCACCATCGTGCTCGTCTTTGCGATCGCGGCCCCGATCGTCTCCAAGCTGTTGCTCAACCTGAAGACCCACTGGCAGAGCCTGACCCTGCGCTACCAGCGGGCCGACGGAACGCTGGCGACGGAATGGAGCTACTTCATGGCCTACGCTCCTGGAGCGGTCACGACCCAGGTCCGCTTCCAGCACAATGACCTGGTCTCCCACCCACCGCTAGAGGACAAGGAACGTCAGTTCTACGAACACTCGGTGCAAGGCGAGCAGACCTACCTGGACAACGTGATGCTCTATCTGACGGGGCGCAACTATCTGCTCGCCCGCAGGCTGCGCAAGGCAACTCGGTTCGATGTCGGCGGGGGCGGGGTGCTGGTGCAACCACGGCGCTACGGCGCGGTAAAAGTCACCGGCAAGGTGGGCGGCGGACTGGATAAGCACCAAAACGCCGTGCTGGTGGTCGGAGAGAAAGCGGGCGCCATCACATGGCTCCGGCGATCTGGCGGGCTAGCCGAGTTCAGCGCCGTGCTCGACAACACCCCACAGGAGGAGCTCTGGCAGATGCTGAACCGGACATGGGCTTTCAAGCCGTCCGACACGGACAATCCGTGGTGGCTGCCGCTTCCCCCGACACCCGAGATCCCAGCCTTTATCGTCTTCCTCGAGCACAACACCGCCCCACCGATGGAGCCCCTTTCAGGCTGGCGCTCTCGTCGACACATCAAGCTCTGGATCGTGCAGGTACCGGTAAGGCTGCCCACCCCGAAGAACGGTCGGATCGCGCTTCCTCCCGCCACGATTGGCGGGAAAGTGATCCGGGTCGTGCGTGAAGAGAGCAACGGGACGTCGTCCTACAGCCTCTATCAGAAAGCATTCATCCTTCCAGCCGCCGCCCGCAATGCCCGGAGAATCTGGCTGCGCTTCGACCACGACGGCGGCGTCTCCTCCATATACCGTGGGCCGCGCAAGCAACTTGTTTTCCAGGTCTACAACCCCAGAGCTGGAGCATGGACGAACGTCCCAAACAGGAAGAAGATCGACGGCTTGAACTATGTCGACGGACGAGGCCAGGTGATCGTGCGGCTGCAATTCGAGTCCGAACCCGGCAAACCCGGACCGCCCACCCGTCGTTTGGGTAGCCCACCTCCCGGAGGCCCGAGCTTCGAGTTACGACACCTGCAGGTCGCCGTAGAGATGCAACCGTGACTGACCTGGTCGTCGACAAGCTCTCCAGCGTGCGCAACGGTCGCATACACCTGGCCGAGATCAACCTGGAGTTACCGGCCGGAACCGTGCTCGCACTCAAGGCCGCGCCACAGATAACCGGCCGCTCTTTGTTGCAGGTACTCGCCGGCGCACTCATGCCTACCGAAGGAGACGCCTGGCTAGGAGGCCTGTCTCTGGTCCAGAACAGCTGGGAATTCCGACGTCAGGTAGGTTATATGCCAGCCGACTTCGGCAGCTACCCCCGCATCACCGCAGGCGAATTTCTCACGTCGTTCGCGCAGATGTACGGCTTCGAACGGGAACGGGCAGCCAGATTACCGCAAGAGATGATGGAGCTGCTGGACATGGTTCAACTGGCCGACCGCTGGCTGACCGAGTTGAACCCTTCAGAGCGAGCCAGGCTCTCGCTGGCTCGTGCGCTCCTCTCCGACCCGCAGGTGCTGCTCCTCGATCAGCCGTTCGACCGACTGGAGCAACCGGCTGAGCGGGATCCGACCAAGAATGAACTGGACGAACTCGAGGAGCTGGAGGCACATCAGGCCAGGCTGGCCAAGGCACGAGAAGAGACAGAAGCGATCCAATCGGTCTGCACCGAGATCATTCGCGAACTTGCGGGGATGGGCAAGATCGTGATCATCCACACCGACAGTCCTCAGCGCCTGACGGATCTGGCGCGCGTCGTGGCAGTTCTGGAGGATGGTGTGCTTCTCTCCTCCGAGGTGGTGGACCAGATCTCCTGTCGACTGGGTCAGCAGAGCTTCGTTCGGATCCAGCCGGTGCTTGCGCGCCACGTGCCGCAGGCCGCCTTCCTGCTCTCCAAAACCACCGGGTTCACCCGCCTGCGCCGCGTGGGCAGCGAACTACTCGCGACCTACCAGGGCCCGATGGCGCATGCCAAGCTGCGCATCGAGGCCAAGATGGAGACCGCTCAGATACCGCTGCGACGCCTGCGCCTGCGCAGGCTCCGCCCAAGTCGACTGATGTACGAGCCATGAGCGATCACGCCCCGCTCAAGCCACCTCTGCTGATCACGATCAACCCGATCGTCGGGCGAGAACTGTTGTCCCACATGCGCTCCAGCTGGACATACCTGCTCTTCGGCATTCCACCAGTCCTGCAGAGCGTGACCTTGATGGGCATCTTGGGGTTCGGTCACATGGCGGGGACCTCTGCCGGCAAGGATCCGGCTCACACAGCGTTTCAGTTGATCTTCTGGATCCAGGCCGTGACTCTCGGACTGATGCTGCCGGGAATTTCATCGGCCGCCATCGCCAGGGAACGGACTGACCGCACGCTGACGCTGCTGGCGACGACAGGTCTGTCACCGTTCAAGCTGTACTCCGGCAAGTTCACCTCCTTGCTGCTCTATGGAACGGCGTTCGTCGGAGCCAGCCTGCCGATCTGGCTGTTCACCCTGTATGAGCTACGCCCCAGCGAATTCTGGTGGTTCATCGCATTCCTGGGCAGCTTCCTGGTCTTGGAGATCACTCTCAGCCTGTTCTGGTCTGCGCTCTCACCGACGGTGTTGGCCGCGACGACGGTTTCTTATTGCACCACCGCTTGGTGGTGCATGATCCTGATTCTGCTCTCCAGCGCAACGACCCGGTGGGAACTGAGTATTCGGGACCTCAGCGGATTGACCTTCGTGATGGCCATACTGTTCGGGTTCCTGGGCTACCGCGCAATCAAAGAACACGGACTCGCGGAGTGATGCACAAAACGCAGGTCCGGGTCCGATACGAAGAGACCGATCAGATGGGCGTGGTCTACCACGCCAATTACCTGCGCTACTTCGAGATCGGTCGAACCGAGGCCCTCAGAGATCGGGGCATGACCTACGCCGAGATGGAGCGAGGCGGCCTGCTGCTAGCCGTGGTCGAGGCGGCCTGCACCTTCCACAGCGCTGCATACTACGACAACCTGCTGACGATCCATACGACGTTGACCGAGGTCCGGAAGGTCCGGCTGCGGTTTGACTACGAGATCCTGGCAGAGGGCGGAGGCCCACCACTGGTCACCGGCCACACCACGCTGGCCTGCCTGGACACCGACCGCAAGCCCGCCAAACTGCCCCCCGCGGTGCTCGCGGCCATCCAGTAGCAGCCACGACGTGGTGTCGCGACCCCATGACAACAACTCCCACGGGGGCCGCCGAACTTTCCGGATGGCTGGCGCAATCTACCCAGCCGAGCGACCCGCTTCATCCACTGGCTCCGACCGGCCACTAAACCCCGGGCGGCCGGACTCCAGAGGGCTCAGCCGCCTCGATCGACTCGCCGAGCACCTCGGCCACATGTAGTGCGCGACGACCGGCGAAGTCGAGAATCTGGTGCCGGCAGCTGGTGCCGCTGGCGACGATCAGCGTATCGCTTCCTGCGTCCCGGACCGCCGGTATCAACGCCAGCTCGCTGATCTGTCGCGACATCTCGTAGTGGCCCGACTCGTAGCCAAATGAACCGGCCATCCCGCAACAGCCGGTGTCCAGCAACTCGACCTCGAGGCCCGGAACCCAACCGAGCACCTCGACACTGGCCGCCGTCCCGGAGAGGGCTTTCTGATGACAGTGGCCATGCAGCAGCGCCCGGCCATGCGGGAGAGCAGCCAACCGCAAGTCCGGCGCGAGCTCGACCAGATACTCGTCCAGCAGGTAGCTGCGCTCCTTCAGCCGCCGCCCACCCTCACCTCCGACCAGCTCGGGCAGCTCATCGCGAAAGGTCAGCAGGCAACTCGGCTCGAGGCCAACCAGGTCCCCCGGACAGTGGGCCAACCGCTCGGCCAGCGCCAGGGCCCGCGGACCGGCACCCGGAACCCCCTTGGACAAACCCGGACGCCCACAGCAACCCGGCGCTACCGGTGTCACGCGGCAGCCCGCTGCGGTCAACACGCGAATCGCGGCCAGCCCGACCTCCGGCTCGAAGAAATTGGTGAAGGTGTCGATGAACAGCGAAACCGGACGGCCGTCCGTCGGCCCCGAAGGGCTCACTTGCGACATCAGTGAGCGCCACTGTAGTCGAGGCAGACTACGCCGGCGGTCGAGCCCGACCAGCCGCTCCAGCACCCAGCGGACCCCGCGCAGTCTCAGCAGCGGCTGCCCCAGTGTCGCCAACGGTCCAAGCGCGCGTAATATGCGCGGCATCGCATCGAACAGCTGGGTCGAGAGCGGGATCCCGTGCCGAGCGTGCCAACGAGACATCACCTCGTACTTCAGCCGCGCCATGTCGACCGTCGAGGGACATTCGTGCAGGCAGCCCTTGCAAGAGATGCAAAAGTCCAGCGCCTCCTGCAAGGCCTCATGCTCGAGACCGCCTGGCAGGCTACCGCCAAGCGCCTCGCGCAGCAGGTTGGCCCGACCACGGGTGCTGTGCATCTCCTCTCGAGTGGCCATGAAGGTGGGGCACATCGTCCCGCTACCGATCTTGCGGCACAAGCCATTGCCGTTGCACATCTCGACATTCTGACGCATGCTGCCGAACTCGCCCCAGCTGTAGCTCGAAGCCTCGTCCCGCGGGACGTAGTGAGGGCCGTGATACCGCAGGTTCTGGTCCATCGGCAGCGGGTCGACGATCTTGCCCGGGTTGAGCAGTCCGCGGGGATCGAAGGCCGCCTTCACCCGCCCGAACGCATCGGTCAATCGTTCACCGTACATTCTGCGAATGAACTCGCTGCGCGCCAGGCCATCGCCGTGCTCTCCGGTGAACACACCACCATACTCCGCGACGAGTTGCGCCACCCCCTCGGCGATCGACCGCAGCTGACGCACTCCCCGAGCGGTCTTCATGTCGATCACCGGACGGGCATGGATCAACCCGACACTGGCGTGGGCGTAGTAAGCAATGTCGCAGCCATTGTCCCGAACGACACGGTCGAAGCGGCGCATATACTCCGCCAGATCGTCGGTTGCGACACAGGTATCCTCTACAAATGCGATGGGCTTGCCGTCCCCCCGCATGCCCATCAGAATCGCCAGACCCGCCTTGCGCAAAGACCAGAAGTCCGCCTGCTCGCCAGGATCCAGCACGTGCTGCACCCGCACATCGAAGCCTTGGTCGAGCAGTGACTGCTCGAGCTGGGACACTCGGCGCGCCAGGTCGGTCTCGCCCGCGCCGTAGAACTCGACACCGAGGATTCCTCCGGGAGTCGGTCCGTCGAGAAACCGCTCGGCAAGCTGGCGGTAGGCCGGCAGATTGCGAGCCAGGTCGAGCAAGGTGCGGTCGGCCAGCTCGATCGCCGCGGGCCCATGCTCGAGCATCAAAGGAACGGCCTCGAAACCGACAAACATGTCAGGAAAGCTGCAGACCGCGAGGGCCGTGCGCTCGGGAAGTGGCACCAGCGACAGGCGCGCCGCCCGAGTCACCGCGAGCGTGCCCTCACTTCCTACCCCCAGGCGAGCCAGATTCCACGGTGGCTGTAGAAACTCGTCCAGGTTGTATCCCGAGACCCGACGCAGTAGAGCCGGAAAACGGGCAGCGACCTCATCCCCGTACTCACTCAGAAGTTCGCGCAGGGTCTGCACCATCGGGGCCAGCGGCCCGGATATCCGACCCTCGACGTCGACCGGCCCGAGCGTCGCGAGCTGGCCGCTGGCCAGCACGACTTCCAGCTGCTCGACATGGTCGATGGTCTTGCCGTAGAGGATCGAGTGGGCCCCGCTGGAGTTGTTGCCGATCATCCCTCCCACCGTGGCTCGAGCGCTGGTGGCGACATCCGGAGCAAAGCAAAGCCCGTGCGGACGGGCCGCGAGGTTTAGGTGGTCGAGAACTGCGCCAGGCTCTACCACGGCGCGACGTGTCCCGGCGTCGATCTCGATGCGGTTGAGATATTTCGAGAAATCGATCACCAGCGCCTC